>JBBRDK010000001.1:0-104008 GCA_038203955.1 Thermoanaerobaculia bacterium
TTCGTCTCGGGTAGAATCGCCCGCTCTCATGGAAACTCGCAAGTCTCTCTTCCGGAAGGTGGAACGGGCCATCGAGGCGATCGAGCGGTCGCCCGACGTCGCCTCGACCATCACTCAGACCGCGAGCGCGGTGATTGAGAATTTCCGGGAGGACCTCGGGGTTCGGGGCGGCAGGCTCTACGAGCGGCGGGACGGCGGTTATGAGCTGACTCGCACGTTCGGCGACGTCCGGAGCGTGGACCTCGGGCTCTTCGTCCCGGACGCCTATCCGCCGGTCCAGCGCGTTATCGACGAGGGCGTGGTCGTCATGGACCTGACGGCTCCCGGCGTGGACCAGGAGTTCGAGAAACGGCTGGATGCCGATCGCTTTGCGGCGATCGCGGTCGGGGATGACGAGTACATCCTCGCCTTCACGGTCGATCCCACGGCTCCCGACGACGATCTCATGTCGTCCCTGGGGATCATGCGGCTCGCGGTCGATCAGAAGCTCCGGCAGAACCGGTTCGTCTCGGCACTGAACGAGGCGCGGCAGATCCAGATGTCGATCCTGCCCAAGCGGTCGGTCCGCCGCGGCGCGATCGAGGTTGCGGGCTACACGGCGCCCGCCGAGATCGTCGGCGGAGACTATTTCGACTTCATCCCTCTCTCCGACCGGATCCTGGGCGTCGCGATCGCGGACGCGTCGGGACACGGGCTTCCCGCCGCCCTGCAGGTGCGCGACGTCTACACGGGTCTGCGGATGGGCGTCGAGCGTGATTTCAAGATCGTCCGCACGGTCGAGCGGTTGAACCGGATCATCAATCAGTCGCGCATGACGACGCGGTTCGTCTCCCTCTTCTACGGCGAGGTGGAGGAGGAGGGCAACTTCATGTACGTCAACGCGGGCCATCCGCCGCCGCTTCACTTTCACTCGCGCGGCGTCACGATGCTGAAGCAGACGGGAATGGTCCTCGGCCCGTCGTCCACGGCGACTTACAGCCGCGGGTTCCGTTTGCTGGAACGCGGCGACGCCCTCTTGATGTACACGGATGGAATGTTCGAGGCGCACGGCGACGGCGGGAACGAATACGGCTTGAGCCGCCTGACCGACGCGTTCCTGGAGATCCGCGACAAGCCGGCGGACGAGATCGCGCGCCGTTTGATCGAGCAGGTGCAGGCATTTGCCGGCGGGGGAGAGCCCGAGGACGATCAGACGGTCGTCGTGATCAAGCGCGGCGAGGATCCTCCGGCCGTCCCGGTGGAGGGCAACCGCTTGACCGGCGGGTCGCCGCGACAGACGGGCTGAGCGTGGCCTCGGCGGGAGTCGTCATCGTCGGTGGCGGGGTGATCGGCTGTTCGATCGCCTACCATCTCCGCCTCGCCGGTTTCTCGGATCCCGTCGTGATCGTCGAGCGCGATTCGTCCTACCGGCGCGCCTCGAGCCGGCTGGCCTTCGGCGGGATCCGCCAGCAGTACGCGACCGAGGTCAACGCCCGCATGGCGCAGCGCAGCGTCGAGTTCTACCGGCGTTTTGACGAGGAGATGTCCGTCGATGGCCTGTCCGCGAACGGGCGATTCCGGCAGCGCGGATATCTCTTTCTGGCCGACTCCGGGAACGCGGAAAGCTTTTCGCGGCGCTTCGAGAAGATGCTATCCATCGGGGTCGCCGTCGAGAAGGTGGATCGCGACCGCATGCTGCGTCTGGTTCCCGGCATGAAGGTCTCCGACATCGAGTTCGGTCTCTTCGGACCGCGCGATGGCTACGGGGATCCGATCGCCGTGCTCGCCGGCTTCCGGGCGAAGACCGAGTCGCTGGGAGTCGAGTTCGTCGCCGGCGACCTCGAGGCGCTCGACCTGCGGGCGGATCGCATCGCGGGCGTTCGCGCCGGCGGTCGGACGATCGCGACGGAACGGCTGGTCTGCGCGGCAGGGGCGTTCTCCCGCCGGGTCGGCGAGCTCGCGGGCGCTCCCATCCCGGTCTCCCCGGTCCGTCAGCAGCTCGTTCGCGCCGCTCTGCCGCGCCCTTGGGCCTTCGAGTTCCCGGTCGTCATCGATCCGACGGGCGTCCACTGGCGGAGCTCCGAGGGCAACGCGATCGTCATCGCGAAGACGGAGACGGAGCCGGAGGGAGAAAACTTCGTTTCCGACCCGGACCGCCTCGCCGGGCTTCAGCCGGTCCTGACGCATCGTGTTCCGGACCTCGCGGGCCTCGAGACCGTGTCGACGTGGGCGGGGCTCTACGAGATGACCGCCGACCACAACGGGCTCTTAGGCGACCACCCGGAGCGGCCCGGCCTCTTTCTCGCGTGCGGGTTTTCGGGCCACGGGCTGATGATGGCGCCGGCGACCGGCGAAATCGTGGCGGCGATGCTGATGGGCCGGGAGCCCTTCGTGGACGTTTCCGCGCTCTCGGTGGACCGATTCAGGACCGGGAAGCTGTTTCAGGACGAGGCGATGATTTAGGAATGCTCGCGATCCTTTCGGAGCCAGAACCCTCACCCCGGCCCTTTCGCCGGGCGCGGGGAGAGCGGCCAGACGCGGGAGAATCAGCCCTGCGGAGACGCCGCCATCGGCTCTTTCTCCGCCTTCCCCTTTTCCCGGAAATACGCCGCGGTCTCCTTCAGCCCCTCCGAGAGGGCGGCCCAGTCGGGGAGACCGAAGTCGGCTCGAACCTTCGAGCTGTCGAGCACGCTGCGGCGCTGCTCGCCCGGCGGAAGCGGCGTGTACTCGGGCTTGCCGTGGTAGTCGAGCGCCCGGGCGACCTCCCGGAACAGGTCGTTGACCGACGTCTCTTTTCCGGTTCCGAGATTCCAGGTGCCGCTCCGGTCGGTCGAGACCGCCGCCGCTGCCGCGCGCACGAGATCGCCGACGTAGATGTAGTCGCGGGTCTGGCCGCCGTCGCCGCGGATTTTCGGCGTCTTTCCGTGGAGGATCGCTTCGCAGAAGATCGCCACGACGCCCGCTTCGCCCATCCCGTTCTGGCCCGGTCCGTAGACGTTGGCGTAACGAAAGATCTGCGTCTGGAATCCGTGAATGACGCGGTAATAGTGGAGATACTTCTCGATCGAGAGCTTGGCGCAGCCGTAAGGCGAGATCGGGTTCGTCGGGTGGCTCTCCGGCGCCGGGACACCGCCTTCCGGCTCCCCGTAGAGGGCTCCGCCGGTCGAGGAGAAGAGCACGTGCTTCGTGCCGGCCCGCCGGCAGGCCTCGAAGAGCTTCAACGAGCCGAGGATGTTGGACCGGGCGTCGAAGAGCGGATCGGAGACGCTGTGCCGCACGTCGATTTGAGCCGCGTGATGGGAGACGAAGTCGATTTTCTCCTCCCGGAGGAGCGGCTCGAGGTCCGCGTCCGCGATGTCGGCCTGGACGAAGCGGGCGCCCTGCGGAACCTTTTCCTTCAGACCCGTCGAAAGATTGTCGACGACGACGACGCGATGCCCGTCCGCAAGATGGCGGCGCGCCATGTGGGAACCGATGAATCCGGCGCCGCCAGTGACGACGATGTTCATAAAATGCCTTTCTTTCGCGAGCCGGCCGGATGATAGCAGCGCGATCCGCCGCGGATTCGAGAGCCGGCGCGGGACGGGCGGGTGGGGTGCAAGAGTCGGTCCAGAAGAAAAATTCGCGCGGCGCAGGCAAGCGCGATCGTTCGAGAGAGCGCCTGCGAAAGGACGGGTCGCGTCCGCCGGATCCGCGGCTGCGCTTCGATCCGGAGGCGCTCGGCCTCGTGGAGCCATCGCGCTCCTTCTACCGCCGGGAGACCGTCGCGGTCGCAAAGGACCTCCTCGGCTCCTGGCTCGCGCGGCGATTCCGGGGGAAGTGGTACGGCTCCCGGATCGTCGAGACCGAGGCCTACCTCGGGATCGGCGACGCCGCCGCGCATTCCTGGAAAGGTCGCCGCACCGCGCGCGTCGAGCCGATGTACGCGGACGGCGGCCACCTGTACGTCTTCCTCGTCTACGGGATGCACCACTGCGCCAACGTCGTCACCCGGGAGGAGGGAATCGCCCAGGCCGTCCTCCTGCGCGCCGGAGAGCCGCCGGGCGGCCTCCCCGCGCGCCTGCTGTCGGGTCCCGGAAAGCTCTGCGCCGGGCTCGGCATCACGGTCGCCGATACGGGCCGCGATCTCGCCGGCGCGGGCCCCCTCCGCATCTTCCGGCGCCCGCGCGCGCGCCGTCCCGGACTCAGCGCCTCGCCCCGAATCGGAGTGGACTACGCGGGAGACGCGGCCGCCTGGCCGCTGCGCTTCTTCATCGCGGACTCGGAAGCCGTCTCGGGAAAAAAGTAATTATCGCTGTCAGCCGTTCCGCCGGGACTCCCGTTCAGACTCTCGACTCTCGACTCTCGACTCTCGACTCTCGACTCTCGACTCTCGACTCTCGACTCTCGACTCTCAACTTCCCGTCAGTGCGAGATCGGCGGGGGCATCGGGCTCGTCGAAGTCGCGACGACCGCATTCTTCCCGCCTCGCTTGGCGCGGTAGAGCGCCGCGTCCGCCCGGTCGATGAGCTCCTTCTTGTTGCGGGCGTCGTGCGGGAAGGTCGCGATGCCGATCGAGACGGTCGCCCGGACGATCTCGTTCGTGTCGGGAGGCCGGAAGAGCCGCTCGTCGATCCGCGTGCGCACTCGCTCGGCGACCTCGGCCGCTTCGTCGGAGGGCGTCTCAGGGAGGACGACGGCGAACTCCTCCCCGCCGTACCGGGCGACCAGATCCATGTCGCCGCGGACCTCGTTGCGGATCTCTGCGACGATCCGCTGCAGGATGGCGTCGCCGACCGGATGGCCGTAGCTGTCGTTGATCGACTTGAAGTCGTCGATGTCGAGCAGCAGGACCGACAGGGGCCGTCCCCGGCGTTCGGCGCGGCCGATCTCCTTCTGCAGCGACTCCTGGAAGTAGCGGTGGTTGTAGGCTCCCGTGAGGCCGTCGCGGATGCTCTGCTCCCGCGCGTCCGTGTACGACCGCGCGATCTCGATCGCGGTCACGGCCTGGTTCGCAAAGATCTCGAGCGCGCGCACGGTGTCGAGGCTGGGCGACTGCCCGTTCTTCGGGTCGTCCACGCGAAGGCATCCCACGAGACGCTCGCCCGAGACGAAGGGGATCCAGAGGGTCTCGTGCGCTCTCCAGGCATTCGGGCCCGCGCGCCGGTTGATGCGACTGACGAGGCTGTCGGTGAAGCCGTGCTCGCCGGGCGTCCGCTGCCGCAGGTGATACGACTTGGAGACCCGGTTCTCCTCGGTCCAGTTGCGCGTGATGTCGCCGGCCGGAATCTCGCGTCCCTTCATTTCGTCCCATTTGCGATCGAGGCCGAAATGCGCGTGGTGCACGAAGGCGTTCCGGTCCGGCTCGTAGACGGAGAGAAGGACGGCGTTGAAGCCGAGACTGCGGCCCGCCGCGTTGACGATCGTCTGGAAAAGGGCCTCGAGGTTCAGGTGCTTCTTGAGCTCGTTGGAGATCTCCAGGACCTGGTTCAGCGTCTCCGCGCGCTCGCGGTTCCGGTCGGAGAGCTCCTGGAGCTGGGCGCGGATGGCCCGGTCCTGCAGGACGAGGGCGATCTGCTCGGCGAGGGTCGAGATCGAGGAAACGGCTGGCCGCGCATGGATCGATCGGAAGGCGCTCTCCAGGATGAGCACCCCCGTGTTGAGCTCGTAGGTCGACAGCCGCGCGATCAGCTGGTGAGCCGGGCCCGCGATGAGACGGATCTCCCGGTCTTCGTCCGATCGCCGCTCCACCGCCTCCGTCGTGGTATCGATCGCGCGCTCGTCGAGTCGGTTCTCCCGCACCCACGCGGCGACCGCCTCCGGCGAGGTGCTCACGTCGCCGGCGACGTGGATCGCCACCTCCTTCGAGGACTCGTCCGTCCACTCGATGATCGCCATCGCCTGGATCGGTAGCAGCCGCCTCAGGGCCTCGAAGATCCGCTGGTACCGGTCGCCGCGCCCGCCGACCGAGAAGATGTTGGCGATCTCCCGAAGGACGTCGAGCTGCCGGTTCTCGCGCTCCACCTCGTGGTACTTCTCCTCGACGGACGAGAACCCGCGCACCACGAAAGACGCGAGAACGACGGGGAAGAAGGCGAGAAGCACCCCCGGAATCCCGTAGTGGGGGTAGACGAGGATCTCCAGCGCCACGATCGGGCTCAGGAGCATCAGCGTGACCAGCTGAAAGAGCCCCATCTCGAGGAGCTGTTCGCGCGGGACGCGCCGCGAGACGTCGAGGTACGCGAACACCAGCAGCGTGTTGACGAAGAAGAAGACCAGGAGAATCCCCGCGGCCTCCGCCGCGACCGTGACCGGCCCGCCGCCCACCCGGTGCACGGCCCGGAAGAACACGGCCGCGATCCCGTACGAGAGGCTGATCTGAGAGAGGTCGAAGGCCGAAGACAGTGTGAAGCGGCGGTTGCGCCGCAGCACCTTCGCCAGAAGATCCGCAGCCGCGCAGATGAGAATGACGGCCGCGGGTGACTGGAGCAGAAGGATCGCGGGGACCAGCGCCGCGGCTTCGACGCCCAGGTAGTTGCCGGCGTACCGGACGCGCAGGCGAAAGGCGAGCGCCGCCAGGATCGCGAAAAAGGCCATCTCGAGCGCGTGCCCCGGCGTCATGGTCGGCAGCTCCACGACCAGGAGCAGCAGGACCGCGATCGGCGTCCCGATCTCCAGAATCTTCAGCGCACGCGATCGGGTCATGGGCGTCGGCCCTGAGTGCGGCAGGTCATTTCTTCTTCCAGCGGATGACTTCCTGTTTCGAAAGCGACTGGAAGATCATGAGCACCTCGAGCTCCTTGATCGGCGAAATCTTCATGATCGATTTGACGTCCCAGACGCCGTTGATCCGCGAGAGCACGAATCCCTCGTGCGGCGAGAAGGGGAGCTCCGTCAGCTTCGAAACCGGTATCGCAATTTCCGGAATCCGGTCTCCGGTGATTCCATCCTTCTCGAGCGCCCCCTTGATCTCCCGCTCCGCCTGCCGGATCGCGTCCGCGGCGCGGCCGTCCGAGGGATCCAGATCCGACGCGACCTTGAACATCCGGTACGCCTTCTGCGGATCATCTTTCAAATGGGCCTTGCCGCGGGCCAGAAACTGCTCGACTTCGGACTCGGAGCCTCCGGCGCCGACGGCCACGGCCTGGCGCGCGGACCGCGCGATCTGGACGAGCCCCATGGTCTCGTTCCGCAGCCCTTCGAAGACGAGTCGGGCGACGTTGAATTCCGCGTTGTGGGTCTGGAGGGCGATCTCCTCGATCGAACGCTGGCCGTCGATGTAGGGAACGATGAGCTTCTCGCGTTCCGAGAGCTCGTCGATGTTCAAAGGACGCACAATCTGGGGGACCACGGAGTCGTCGGGGACGCGAAGGCGGATGCGCTGCCACTCGTCGTACCGCCGCAGGCCCTCCATGATGATGCCCGTGACGTCGAGCGACAGCGGCACCATCTTCAAATCGGGCAGCTCTCCGTCGACGAACTCGAAGCTGCCCTCTTCCCAAAGGAAGACGTCGTAGATCGACTCCTCGGCCTTCTTGCGCATCAGCCGCAGCAGGTCGGTCTCCGAGATGGCGTTGATCATGACGAGGATCTTGCCGAGAAGGATGTTCGATTCCTCCTGGACCTCCATCGCCATCTTGAGCTCTTCCTCGGTGATGTAGCCGTGGGACACGAGGAAGTGCCCCAGGTATTCCCGCTGGTCCGATGAGGAGGAGGAGTTGATCCGGCCATTCTGGAAGTAGATTCTCTTTTCGACCCCGTGGCCGTTGATGAGCAAAGTTCCGGTCTTCTGGCCGAGAGACAGCCATTGGAGCAGCTCGGAGAGCTGCATCGTTCTGAGATTGCCGGTGATTCCCACCTGTCGCTCGAGGCGGCTATTTTAGCCGAAATCTCGCCGCATCAGGGGTTTCCGACCAGACGGCGGGGAAGCGGGCGCTCCTGAAGGCCCCGAACCCTTCCCCCGGGCCGGGCAAGGGGCTATTCCTCAGGCGGGTTGTACGCGGCGATCCCGGTGACCGCCTCTCCGATCACGAGGGTATGGATGTCGTGGGTTCCCTCGTAGGTGTAAACGCTCTCGATGTTCGCGAGGTGGCGGAAAACGGGGTACTCGTTGACGACGCCGTTTGCGCCGAGCGTCTCGCGCGCCAGCTTCGCGCACTCGCGCGCGACCCAGACGTTGTTTCTTTTCGCCATCGAAACGTGATGCGGCTTCATCGTCCCCGCGTTCTTCATCGATCCGAGCTTCCACGCGAGCAGCTGGCCCTTGGTGATCTCCGTCACCATCCAGGCGAGCCGTTCCTGCACGAGCTGGTGCGCGGCGATCGGACGATCCTTCCATTGCTTGCGGCTCTTGGCGTAGTCGAGCGCCGCGCCGTAGGTTGCCATTGCGCTTCCGATGGCGCCCCAGGCGATCCCGTAGCGCGCCTGCGTCAGGCACGAGAGGGGTCCCTTCAAACCCTCGACGCCGGGGAGGATGTTTTCGGCGGGAATCCGGCAGTCCTCGAAGGCGAGCTGCGAGGTGACGGACGCGCGCAGGGACATCTTGCCCTTGTGCTCGAACGTCGAAAAACCCTTCGTGCCCTTCTCGACCAGGAATCCGCGGATGGTCCCGTCGAGTTTCGCCCAGACCAGCGCCACGTCGGCGATAGAGCCGCTCGTGATCCATGCCTTTGCGCCGTTCAGAACGAAGGAGTCCCCGTCTTTGCGCGCCGTCGTCCTCATGCCGCCGGGGTTCGATCCGAAGTCGGGCTCCGTCAGGCCGAAGCAACCGAGCGCGGACGCCGTTCCGAGCCTCGGGATCCAGTTGTCCTTCTGCGCCTGAGACCCGAAGGCGTAGATGGGGTACATCACCAGGCTCGACTGCACCGACACAAAGGACCGCAATCCGGAGTCTCCCCGTTCGAGCTCCTGCATGATCAGCCCGTACGCGACGTTGTCGAGCCCGGGCAGGCCGTACTCGGAGATCGTCGACCCGAAGAGCTGCATGGCCGACATGTCCGGTACGAGCTCCTTCGGGAAGCGTCCCTCGTACGCGGCGTCCTCAATGATCGGAAGAACTTTCTCGTCCACCCAGGTTCCTACCGTGTCGCGCACGAGGCGCTGTTCCTCGGTGAAAAGAGAGTCGCAGTCGAGGTAATCCGCGCGATCGGTTGCCATGGCGGGGAATCTATCAAGTTTGGCCGCTCCAACCCGCCGCGGTCCGGTCGAGTTCAGGCGCGGGCGCGAGGTCCGGACGGGGATCGAAGGGAGAAGCGGTTGCGCCTCCTCCCGGGCCGCGACTAGACTGTGCCGGAAGTCTCATGACCACTTTTCTCGCCGGTTCGGCCTACAAGATGGTGCGCGAGCTCGCCGATGGATTCATCATCGTGACGGAACGCACCTTCAAGCAGTACAAGCCCCAGGAGCTGACGGATTTCCAGATGGAGGCGGACAGGTTCCTCCGGGAAGTGCGCGGGAACCAGGTCCTGGTGACCGACACCGAAGGAACTCAGAAGCGCCAGCGCCGGATGCAGCGGTTGCAGCAGGCGATCACGATCGTGAACGCCGTCCGATCGCGCAACCGCTAGGAGGCTGTCCAGACTTCGGCGCCGGCCGGCTCTTCGCCATCCTCGCGGTACATCGCATCGAACTCGGGAGACGCGATGAGGCAGTCGACGACGTGGAGCCGCGGGATGCCCACCTCGATCTCCCGGACATAGCTCTCGAGCCCTCCGGGATCGGGAGACCTTCCCAGGATGGCCCGATACGCGCGCTCGACGTAATCGGCCGGGTCGAGACGACGCCCGCGGCGGAGGAGCCCGGAGACCAGGTCGCGCACTCCGATCTCGCCGGAGAGCACGCGGGGCCCGTCTTTCCCCGGGTCTCGGTCTAGCCGCCGCAGGAGGCTCCCGAGCGCAGCCGCGTTCCACCTTCGCGGCGAAAACGCCGCCGCCGCGGCGGGTGTTTCGTCCGTGGCGCGGGCCCGCTGCGCCGTGACCCACATGTACTGGGTCCCCGCGGCCGTGATCTCCAGCACGTGGAATCCGAGCCCCTCGAGCCGCCGGCGGAGGTCGCCGGGCCGAAAGCGGACGCCGGACCAGGTATTGGGCGGTTTGAAACGCCGGCCTCGTCCGTCGGCCTGGAAACGGAGCACGCCGCCGGGGCGCAGGACCCGGGCGGCTTCGCGAAGGTACGTCAGCACCGCCGCCCGGGAAGGGATGTGCTGAAACACGATGAACGAATACACGAAGTCGATCGACCGGTCCGGAACGTCCCGCAGGTCGCCGTCGGTGCGTAAGAGCCGGACTCCGTCATCCGGCGGCAGCTCGCGGCGGGCGCGCTCGATCATCTCTCCCGAGATGTCGACGCCGGTCACGAGCCTGGCGCGGCGGCGCATCGCCTTGAGCAGCCGCCCGATCCCGCACCCGATCTCGAGCACTGCCGCGTCGGGCAGGAGTCGGACGCCCTTCAGGATCTGACCCGCGACGTCGTCCTCGCCCGATTTCCAGAACCGGTCGGAGGACGCGCCATGGCCGCAGTCGATGAAGCAGGCCGCGTCCGACCGGGCGCGCAGATCCCAGTCCTTCCGCATGAGCCGGCGGGGAAAGAGGGCGGCGAGGAACCGGCTCGCTGTCGAGAACGGTATCCTCATGGGCGAACGACTATATGGGGAGGCGATTCACATCGGGCTCGCGGGGCCTTCTGCGCGAGACGCTTTTCGCCTTTCTCTTCTTCGCGGCCGCCGCGGTGCTGTTCACCTGGCCGCTGGCCGCCCGGCTGACGGACGGAATGGTCGACATCTGGGACGGAAAGCTGACGGCGTGGATCTTCCACTGGGACTTTCACCAGATATTTCGAGATCCTCTGCGGCTTTTCGAAGCGAACATTTTTCATCCGGCTCGATATGCACTGGCGTTTTCCGAGAATCTGTTCGGAGCGGCGGTGTTCGGATTTCCGCTCTACGCTCTGGGTGCTTCGAGTCTCTTCGCCGGCAACGTCCTGCTGCTCGCCGGAATGGCTCTGTCCGGCGTCGCGGGCTGGGCGTTGGCTCGAGAAGTCACGGGGGACTCCGCCGCCTCCCTTCTGGGGGGCGTCGTCTATGCGTTTGTCCCCTGGCGACTCGCCCAGCTTCCGCACGTTCAGTTTCAGTGGGGAGCGTTCCTCGCCCTCCTGCTTCTCTTCCTTCTCCGCTACCTGAACCGGGGCGATCGCCGCGACGCTGTTCTCTTCTCGCTCTCGTTCGCCTGGAATGCCCTGACCAACGTGCACTACGCGATTTTTTCCGGCTTTCTCGTGGCGCTGGTCCTCCTCCACGCTCTCGCCGTCCTGCCGAAACCGGTGTTCAGGAAGCGCTTCGGTGGCGTCGCGCTTTCTCTGATGGCCGCCGTCGTGGTCGTGCTGCCTTTCTACGTCCCGTACGCGAAGGCGACGCGCCTCTACGGGATGGAGCGTCAAGAGGGAGAGATCGCCTTTTACTCGGCCCATCTCGTCGATTTTTTTACGTCGGGGCCCCAGAACAAGCTCTATGCGCCGATTCAGAAGTGGGCGCACCCTGAAGGAGATCTCTTTCCCGGGATCGTCCCTTTCGGGCTCGCGGCGGCGGCGATCGTTCTCCTGCGCCGCTGGACTCCTGAGCCCGACGTCCGGACGGCCCCCGCCGGGAGGCGGCGCGCCGCGCACGTTTTCGACTGCGCGATTCTGATCGGGATCCTCCTGTGGGTGCTTCTGCTGGTCCGCGGCCGTCCGAATTTCGGCCCGATGCACGTTCGAGACCCGGGGCGCCTTCTCTTCTTCGTCTTCCTGCTCCTGGTCGCCCGCGCCCTTCTCGCGTTTCCCGCGCGCTCGCGCTTCGCCGGTCTCGCAGATTTCCTTCGGCGGACCAGGACCGGTTCGAGGCCGTTTCTGTTTCTGATGCTCTCCGCTCTCGGGGTTCTCGTCGCGCTCGGCACTCGAACGCCCGTGTACCGCTTCCTCGTGCAGTCGGCCGGTCCGGCGCTGCGGGCGATCCGCGTGCCGGCGCGGGGCATCGTGCTTACCCATCTGGGGCTCGCGGTCCTGGCTTCCTGGGGCCTCGCCATGATCTCTCGGCGCGACCGCCGCTGGGCGATTCCGGTGGTGCTCCTTCTGACGGCGGTCGAGTATCGCGCGTCCCCGATCGAGATCTTTTCCGTGAAAGCGGAACCCGCCCCCGTCTATCGGTGGCTGGCGTCCGTCTCTCTCCCGGGTGCGGCGGTCGAATGGCCGATCAATAACGACATCGAGCCAGAGCACGTCTTCCGGTCGACCACCCACTGGAAGCCGCTCTTGAACGGGTACTCAGGTTTTGGCCCTCCCACTTACCTGCACATCGCGTCGCTGCTCTCCGGCGAGGCTGTGGACGATCGCGTGTGGGATGCGATGCGAGGACTCGGGGCGGCGGTACTCCTTTTCCACCCTGAGGAGACGACGGATGAGGACCGCGCGAAATATCTGGCGGGCCTGCGGCGTGGGATCGCGCAGGGGCGGCTCGTCCCGCTCGCGTCGTTCACGCGGCCAGGAACGGAGACGCGGGACTTCGTCTTTCGCCTTCAGGGCGTCGCTGCCTTCGACGCGTCCGTCCCTCGGGCCGCGGCGCTGCATTCGCCGGGCGAGGCTCTGCGCCAGTTGGAGGATCTCGAGCTCCGGCTGGCGCCTCCCTTCGGCGTCGTCGAGCGGCCGCGCGAGGGGGAGATCGCGGGCTCGGGCTACTGGGCCTTCGGCTGGGCCCTCGACGACTCGGGAATCGCGCGGGTGCGTCTGATCCCCGCCGACGCTCCTGCCGTCGAGTGCATCGCCCATCAGCCCTTCCCCGGCGTGTCGGCCGCGTATCCCAAAAATCCCGAGTCGGTCCTTCCCGGCTACGGCTGCCCGCTTCCGGCTCTTCCTCACGGCCCCCAGGTCCTCTCCTTCGAGATCACGGGCCGGGACGGCGGGGTGACGACTCTCCGCCGCGCCATCCGCGTCCCTTGAGATGCCGGGAAACGGGAAACGGACGCTCCACGCTGAACGCTCAACGCTCAACTTCCCTCCGGCACCGCATATAATCGCGCGCTCTTTATGGACACCATGACGATCTCGCACGTCGGCGAGAAGGCCGGAGGCTCGGCGACCGTCCAGGGATGGCTGTACAACCGCCGCTCATCGGGGAAGATCCAGTTCCTGATCGTCCGCGACGGGACCGGGTATCTCCAGGTCGTCGTCCCGAGGGCCGAGGTCCCCGCCGAGGTCTGGGAGTCCGCCGAACGCGCGTCCCAGGAGTGCTCGCTGCGGGTCTCGGGCACGGTGCGAGAGGAGAGGCGCGCTCCCGGGGGGTACGAGATGTCGGCGCAGTCCGTCGAGATTCTCGGGCCCTCGGAGGGCTACCCGATCACGCCGAAGGAGCACGGCGTCGATTTCCTCATGAACCTGAGGCACCTCTGGATGCGGTCCTCGCAGCAGCATGCGATTCTGCGCGTCCGGTCCGAGATCGAGCAGGCGATCCGCGACTTCTTCTACCGGCGCGAGTTCACGCTGATCGACTCTCCGATCCTGACCGGTTTGGCGGTCGAGGGAACCTCCACGCTGTTCGAGACGGACTACTTCGGTGACAAGGCGTATCTCTCCCAGTCCGGACAGCTCTATCTCGAGCCGGCCGCGGCGGCGTTCGGGAAGGTGTATTGCTTCGGGCCGACGTTCCGCGCGGAAAAATCCAAGACCCGCCGGCATCTCACCGAGTTCTGGATGATCGAGCCCGAGGTGGCCTTTCTCCGGTTCGACGGGCTCGTGGAGCTGGCCGAGGACCTGATCGTCACGGTGATGGGCCGCGTACTCGAGCGCTGCCAGGAAGACCTCAAGCGGCTGGAGCGCGACACGACAAAGCTCGAGGCGATCCAGAAGCCGTTTCCGCGGATCACCTACCGCGAGGCGGTCGCGAAGCTGGCGGCGCAGGGCTTCTCGGTCCAGTTCGGCGACGATCTGGGCGCGGACGAAGAAACGGCGCTTGCCAAGGATCTCGACCGGCCGCTCGTCGTGTCGCGGTTTCCTGCGGCGATCAAATCGTTCTACATGCAGCCGGACCCAGAAGACTCCGAGGTGGTCCTGGGCCTCGACATGCTCGCGCCGGAGGGATACGGAGAGATCATCGGTGGATCGGAGCGCATCTCCGACCTGGCGCTGCTCGAGAAGCGCATCGAGGAACACAACCTTCCCCGCGACGCCTACGAGTGGTACCTGGACGTCCGCCGCTACGGCACGTTTCCCCATTCGGGATTCGGAATGGGCCTCGAACGCTTCGTCGCGTGGGCGTGTGGCATCCATCACCTGCGGGAAGCGATTCCGTATCCGCGCACCCTGAAAAGGATTTATCCGTGAGCGGGCCGCGGCTTCCGGTCCTCCCCGCTCCGCCCGGCGCCCCGCGCCCCGCGCCCCGCGCCCGGGCCCGGAACGCCCTGCCCTCGGTCGGGGTCGTGTCGCTCGGATGCGCGAAGAATCTCGTGGACACCGAGATCATGCTCGGCCACCTCGCTCGCGCGGGCCACTCGATCGTGCCCGACGACGGCGCGCGCGTCGTGCTCGTCAACACCTGCGGCTTCATCGACAAGGCCAAGGAAGAGTCGGTCGAAGCGATCCTGGAGCAGGTCGAACGCAAGAAGCGCGGCGAGATCGACCGCGTCGTGGTCGCCGGCTGCATGGTGCAGAAATACGGGCGCGAGCTCGCCGACGAGATACCGGAAGTGGATCAGTTCGTCGGGCTGGACGAGCTGCACTTAGCGCCCGCGGCGGCCGTCGGATCGCCGTCCCTTCCGCGGTTCTCGGACAAGCCGCTGGCAACGCGCCTCTATGACGAGGCCGCGCCGCGCCTCCTCTCGAGGCGCCGGGGCTACGCTTATCTGAAGGTCGGGGAGGGGTGCGACAACCCCTGCACCTTCTGCACGATTCCGCAGATGCGCGGCTTCCAGCGCAGCCGAACGATCGAATCCCTGGTCGCCGAAGCGCGCGCGCTCGAGGCGCAGGGAGTCTCGGAGCTCGTCCTCATCTCTCAGGACACGACCCGCTACGGGGAGGACCTCGGCATGAAACGGGGCGGCCTCGCGCGGCTGGTCGAGGCGCTCCTCACGGCGACGACGTTTCCCTGGATTCGTTTTCTCTATGCGTATCCTAGGACGCTCGATGCTTCGGTCCTCGCGCTCATGGCGAGGGAGCCGCGCTTCGTCTCCTACGTGGATATACCGCTTCAGCACGTCTCGCGGATCGTGCTCGCCGGGATGCGGCGGGGGGGCGACCCCGCTTCCTATCTGGCGATGATCCAGCGGATGCGCGACACGGTTCCCGATCTCGCCATCCGGACGACCTTCATCCTCGGTTTTCCGGGTGAGGGCGACGCGGAATTCGCGGAGCTCTGCGAGTTCGTCCGCCGCGCCGAGTTCGACAACGTCGGGGCGTTCACCTATTCGCCGGAGCCCGGGTCGAAGGCCGAGCCGCTCGGAGATCCCGTGGTGGACGCCGAAAAGGAGCGCCGGCGCGAGTTCCTCCTCTCCCTGCAGCGCCCGATCGCCCGCCGGAAGGCGCGCGCCCTGAAGGGCCGGACGGTCGAAGCCATCGTCGAGGGGGCCTGCGAAGAGAGCGACCAGCTGATCGAGGGGCGGCTGAGGTCCCAGGCGCCCGAGATCGACGGCCGCCTGCTCATCAACGACACCGGCGGCCGGGAGCTCGCGCCCGGCGCCATCGTCCGCGTGCGGATCTCCGAGACGCACGAGTACGACGTGGTAGGGGGCGTGGTCGCGTAGAGTTATCAGCAATCAGTTCTCAGTTCTCAGTGCAGATTTCCTGGCGGGCATCGAGCTGAGGGGACAAACTGAAAACTGAAACTGAGAACTGAAAACTCTTTCAATGCTCCACGTCATCCGGGATCCCCTCCGGGCCACCGACCTGCCGCGAGGCGGCATCGTGACGATCGGCAACTTCGACGGAGTCCACCTGGGGCACCGTCGCATTCTCGAGGCCGCAGTCGTCCGCGCGAAAGAGGCGGGGCGGCCCTCCGTCGCCATCACCTTCGAGCCGCACCCGCTGGCCGTTCTGCGCCCCGACCATGCCCCGCGCCGGATCCAGACGCTGCGCCAGAAGGAGGAGGCGATCGAAGCCCTCGGGATCGATTTCCTTCTCGTCATTCCCTTCACACGGGACTTCTCCCTGACAGAGCCCGAAGCGTTCGTGAGGGACTTCCTGGGAGATCGGCTGGCGGCGGCGGAGCTAGTGCTCGGCCGGCACTTCGCGTTCGGACGGGGAAAGCGGGGCGACCTCGCCCTTCTGAACCGGCTGGCTCCGGAGTGCGGATTTCGCGCCTGGGGGGTGGAAGAGGTGGTGGAGGGCGGGGAGCCGGTGTCGTCGAGCCGGATTCGGAGCGCCATCTCGACCGGCCGCGTCGCCGAGGCCGCAGCGATGCTGGGGCGGCCCTATCTTCTGGACGGGATCGTGTCGCGGGGGGACCGTGTCGGGCGGAAGATCGGGTATCCGACGATCAACCTGGCGCCGGAGAACAAGCTGCACCCGGCTGACGGGGTCTACGTGACTTCGATCGAGATCTCCTCGTTCGGCCGGCCCTTCGAGTGCGTCACCAACATCGGAAGCCGGCCCACCGTCTACGAAGACTTCTCGACCACGATCGAGACGTACGTCTTCGACTTCTCGTCGGACGTGTACGGCGAGCGCGTTCGCCTCTTCTTCCACGAGCGCCTGCGGGAGGAGCGCACGTTCCCGTCCATGATGGCCCTGACCGAACAGATCGGACGGGACATCGAATCCGCTCGGGACTATTTCGCACGGAAGAAGGGGAGCGGCGCGCCGCCGCCCGAAGAACCGACGCCCTGAAGCTTCCCTCCGCCGCCGCCGCCCGGGCGAGTCCGGGGTCAGGCCTGAATCGAGCGTCGGAACGCGCGGCGGTAGGCGGCG
The DNA here is from genome assembly GCA_038203955.1 of Thermoanaerobaculia bacterium. GTDB lineage: Bacteria > Acidobacteriota > Thermoanaerobaculia > UBA5066 > Gp7-AA6 > JALYUA01. Next base: position 16,882 of record JBBRDK010000001.1, read on the forward strand.
AGAAGGAGCAGGGCGGCGCCGAAGGTCGCCACGATCGCCGCTCCGGTCGGCAGGTCCAGGAGGAACGAGAGCGCGACGCCCGCGGCGGACACCACCGCGCCCATCGACCACCCGATCGCGAGCCGGGGTCCGAGCCGCTCGGCGAAGAGCATCGCGGTGACGGACGGCACGATCAGAAAACAGAACACGAGCAGCACCCCCGCGATGGCGACCGACGACGTCACGACGAAACCGAACGACATGTAGAACAGGAAGTCCCACAGCCGGACGTTGACGCCCTCCCGCTCGGCCGCGCTCTCGTCCATCGAGATCGCCAGAAACCGCCGGCGAAAGATGAAGTGGAAGAGCCCCACGAGGGCGTAGAGCAGTGCAGTCTTGGCGAGCTCCGGCCACGTCACGGAGAGGATGTTCCCCACCAGCATCTCTTTTAGGTGCTCGGTCTCCTGCGTCGCCTTCGACATGATCAGGATCGCCATGGCCGCCGAGACCGCGTATACGATTCCGATGATGGCTTCCTGAGGGATGCGCGTCTTCCGGTGCACCCGGGTCAGCGCGAAGATCGCCGCGCCCAGGAACGTGAACCCGAGCGAAAAGAGGTAGGCCGTGGTCGAGTGAAGGTCGTACCCCGCCAGGTAGGCGACCGTGGAGCCCAGCGCGGCGATCTGCGCCAGCGACAGGTCGACGAAGATGACGCCGCGCTCGACGACGTGCACACCGAGGTACGCGTGGATCCCGGTCAAGATCAGGCTCGCCACGAACGCGGGAAGGAGAATCTGAAAGATGGTCACGGCTTGCTTTTCATAGCCGCGATGAAGGAGTCGACGTTCTTGTCGAAGAGCCCGAAGTAATCCTTGATCTCGGGGACTCCGCCGACGGACGGGTAGAAGACGACCACCGTGGCGCTCGTTTTGCCCGCGATCGCCTTGGGCGTCTTCGAATCGAAATACGGCTCGACTAAGATGACCCGGATCTTCTCGGCCTGCATGAGGTTGATGATCTCGAGCGTGTGCGATGGCGACGGGGGGATCCCGGGCTTGGGCTCCACGTGGCCTGCCACCGTCAGCTTGAAGTGCTTCGCGAAGTTCGGCCAGGAATCGTGGAAGGTGACGACCTTCGTCCTCGCGTAGGGGGCCATCTTCGCGTCCCACTCCTTCGTCTTCGCGGCGAGGCGTGTCTCGAAGGCGGCGATGTTCCGGTCGTAGGTGGCCTTGCCCGCCGGGTCGAGCTCGGAGAGGCGAGCCGCGATGGCGCGCGCGATGATCCGCCCGTTGTCGGGGTCGGTCCAATAGTGCGGATTTCCGTAGGGGTGGACGTCTCCCATCGCGCGGGTCACCTGCGTAGTCGGACGCTGGAGGATGTCGGTCCCGATGGAAGCATCGAGGTAGCCCGGGTTGCCGGGATGGATCTTCGTGTTGCGGCTCTGATCGATCAGCGGCGGGAGGTATCCGATCTCGAGCTCCAGCCCCGCGGCGATCAGGAGGTCCGCGCGGGACAGCCGCACGATGAACGACGGCTTCGCGTCCACGAAGTGGGGATCCTGATATCCCTTCGCCAGCGCGAAGGTCTCGACGCGCTCGCCGCCGATCGATTCCGCGATCGATGCGAAATCCTGAATCGTCGAAACGACGTTCAGCTTCGCCGCACGGGCGGGAGCGGCTAACCCGAGCAGAGAAACGAGCAGCGGCAGGAATGGGGCTTTTTTCATTTTCGAGCTCCTCAGAAAGGGTGGGCGCCGTGGGCGCCGATGGCGAACTGGAGCTGGAGCAACGCCTCGGTGGCGTTGATACCGCCCGCGTAACGGCGGCGGCGGAGCTCCCCTCGAAGCTGGGAGAACTCGCTCGGCCAGAAGGTCAGGAGAAGCGCCTGTCCCGTGTCGCGACGGGACGCCTCGTCGGCATGGTCGGAGGACTCGACGCGCGCGCCCGCGAACCACCGCTTGGCGAGCTGATACTCGCCGGACAGAAACCACCCGCGCGCCGTTTGCCGGCCGTCCGGCTGATCGCGGCGGCTTCGATAGAGCTCCCCTCGAATCGACGCGGATCGGTAATTTCCCTGCCGCAGGGGCTTCCAGCGGAAGGTCGCGTCGATCGCCTCGAGGCGCGTGTGTCGGGTGATCTCCTCGGTCGACGCCGTGTTCGGGCCGTATCCGTAGGAGAACCCGAGCTCGAGGTTGCTGGACTCCGAGATGTCTCCGTAGGCGCGATAGTGTGCGTTGTACGCGAGGTCGCTCCGATGCGCGGCGGCAAAGAGCTCGCCCGAATCGCCGCGGAAGACCTGAACGGTCAGCTCGGAGAAGAGGTCCGCAGGCATCGGCAGCAGGTGGGCCACCGAGACTCCGTCGCCGATCCATCCCTCGTCGCCCCCGAGCAGGTTCACGATGGGAAGAGGCTCATCCGCCCAGGGGAGCACGTGTAAGTGCAGCGTGTTGATCTTCCCGAACTGCACGCGCATCCGACCGACCTTCGCGAGGAACTGCGCGGGAAGGGCGGTGAAGGTCAGGTAGCCCTCTTCCACGTCGACGTTGCTTCCGTTGAAGGAGAGGAAGAAATCGGCCCGCGCATAGGGGTCGACGATGGCCTGCAGACCGAGCTCCGACTCGCGCAAGCTCAGGTTCGGCAGGTTCTCCACCGGGTTTCTTCCCGCCACCCCGAGAAAGTTGCCGATAACCGAGATCGAAGGATTGAAGTAGTTGGAGGCCTGCGAGCCTCCACCGGCCGCCGGCGCCTGAGGAGCCGGGGCGGGAGGAGGCGCTTCGGGCGCGGGCGGGGCCGGAGTCGGCGTCGCCGATGGCGCGGGTGTCGCTTCCTGAGCAGTGAGAGCGGCGCGGCCACAGGCCACGAGAACGATCGCGAAGAGAGAGATCCGAAGATCCATTTGTTCCTCCTGCCGGACGAGCCGGCCACCGCGCGTCCGGCGGAGGCCGGACGCTCAGGCACTCAGACGAGTGCGGGAGGAGCGCGCCCGTCGTCGAGGCGAGGGGCGAAGAGGCCGAGAGCGCGCGTCGGGAGCGTCACCGCCGAGCCGACGGCGCGCGCCGCGGAGGGCGCGAAGACGGCGAGCCCGGACAGCGAGACGTTGCGGTGAGCGAGGCAGGCGAAGCAGCCGTGCGTCGAGGAGGCGTCCGGCGAGTTCGCGGTCCAGGCGGGAACCTGGGCGGCCGCTGATATCGCCGGGGGCACCGAGCCGGGTTCCGGGTGCAGACCGAAGGACCCGGCGATGGCGACGAGGGCCGCGGCAAAAAGGAAGACGCGCGACCAGCGGGCCCCACGGATGGCTTGCAGCATCGGTCTGCGGAAACGAGTCACGCGGACATTGTATTCCGCCGTTGTCCTGAACAGCGGACAGGAGGCGTGCTTAGAATGGCCCCATGTCCGACCTGCCGCTCTTCGAGCCTGCCGGAGTCGCGCCCCCGGAGCGCGCGGCCGGGGCCGGCAACCCGGCTCTGCGGCGAAGGATGTACTGGCTGCTCGGGCTGACGTTCCTGCACGTTTTCGGCGAGGGCGGACTGGCGTTCTACGAGGCGGTCCGGATCGGCAGCCTCGCGCTCCTCGCGTTCGCCGTGGAAAGCGTCATCGAAGGCGGCGCGGCGCTTCTCGCGGTCCGGCACCTGCGGCACCTCTCCGACGAGGAGGAAGACCACGCGCGCAGCGACCAGAATCTGGCGCGCTGGATCGGCGTCTCGTTCCTCCTCCTCGCGGCGTACACCACCGTGCGCGGGATCGTCGAGCTGGCCGGGGGCGCCCGCGCCGAGAGAAGTCCTCTCGGTCTCTATCTCACGATCTTCGCCACGTTCGGGATGCCGTTCATCGGCTACTGGAAATGGAAGACGAGCCACGCGCTCGACAGCAAGGGCCTCGCGGCGGAAGCAAAGGAATCGATCGCGTGCTCCGCCGACTCCGCCCTGACGCTCCTCGCGATGATCGGCGGCCTTCTCGGCGCCCCGGGCTGGGTCGATCCGGCGCTCTCGCTGCTCATGGTCCCGTGGTTTCTGAGAGAGGGACTGGCGCATGTGCGCGGGCGGGTACATGCGCATCTGATGTAAGTCCCGGCCCGCCGCCACGGCGTTTCGTCTGCGAACTCAGCGGCGGGCCGGCACACTCCTCGCCTCTCCACCCGCGACAGCGGGGGAGAGGAGCGGTGAGGGGGGCGAGCCGGCGCTTCCCGCCCAGCGCCCTCCTTGGGCGTAAAATGAATCTTCCGGCCCGCATTTCGCATATGTCTGGATGGAGGGAATGGACCGATGTCGGATAACCCGAACGTGCATGAGGTTTCGGATACAAGCTTCGACGGGGACATCCTGAAGAGCGACAAGCCCGTCCTCGTCGATTTCTGGGCACCCTGGTGCGGCCCCTGCCGCTCGGTGGCCCCGATCGTGGACGACCTCGCGACGCAGTACAAGGACCAGCTCAAGGTGGCGAAGATCAACGTGGACGAGTCGTCGCAGGTGGCGATGAAGTATCAGGTGACGTCGATTCCGACGTTCATCGTGTTCAAGAACGGCCAGGTGGCCGACCGGGTTCTGGGAGCCCTGCCGCGCAGCGAGTTCGTGAAGTTCATCGATCGCAATCTGTGATTTTGCGGGCGCATGGGGCGCCAGGCGGGGGAGGGCCATTCGCCCTCCCTTTTCTTTTTTGCGGCACGGACGAGAAATCCGGAACGGCCTCTCCGTCGTAAGATAGAAGTCGTGACCCGGTCTCTTGTTCGCCGGTCTCTCATTCTCTTCGCTCGCGAGCCTTCCCGCGAGGCTCGCGCGAAGGGTTTTTCGGCGAGCGGGGCGGCCGAGCTGTTCGCCTCTTTCGCCACCGGATGGCTCGAAGCAGCCGAACGGGCCGGAGCGCGGCTCGTGGTCGCAGCGCCCGCGGAGGACCTCGCCGCCTGGCGCACGCGTCTCCCGTCCGACCGCGGCATCGCCTGGATCGCGCAGCGCGGCCGATCCTTCGGACAGCGTCTCGAGGAGAGCGCCCGCCGGATCGCCGTGGAGGGCGGCTCCGCGGTGCTCGTAGGCGGCGACGTCCCGCCGAGCGCTCGCGCCGCGTGCCGGGCGTTCGACGCCCTCGACCGCGGGGCCGGCGCGGTGCTCGCGCCGTCGCCCGACGGCGGCGTCTCCTTGATCGCGGTCGGCGCCGAAGACCTCGATCTCCTCGGGTCTCTGACGGCCGGCAGCGCCGGCGTGTTTTCGACGCTCGCCGAGGCTCTCGCCGATCGCGGGCGGGCGGTCGATCTCATCGATATCGCCCCCGACGTCGATGGCCGCGTGGACCTGCGCCGGCTCGTTCGCGCCGGTCTTCTCCTCGCGTCTCGGTCTCTCGCGCGACGCGCGCTTGCCCTTCCTTCTTCGCCCCGGGCCGGTCACCGTCCCGCGCCACGAACGCTCCTCCTCGCCGGCCCCTCGGGCCTTCGCGCTCCTCCCGCCTTCGCGTAGCGACTCCTCCGTAGTCGAAACGCAATTCCGGCCTCCGCGCCGGATCAAGCCGGCCTCCGGGCAGGAAGGTGGGTCATCCGTGTACGAATCGGTCTCCAGCGCTCCGCAGGGCCTCTCTCCGTCACCGGGAGGCGCGTATCCGTTCGTGCCGTCGGTCTCCCTCGACACGCTGTGGTTCCAGGTCGCGGGGACTCTGTGCAACCTGAAGTGCACACACTGCTTCATCTCCTGCTCGCCCACGAACCACAACCACGAGATGCTGAGCCTGAGGGAGGTCCGCGATCGGCTCGCGGAGGCGATCCCGCTCGGGGTGCGGGAGTACTACTTCACGGGCGGCGAGCCGTTCATGAACCCGGAGATGCTCGCCATCCTCGAAGAGACGCTGCGGCAGGGGCCCGCCTCCGTGCTCACCAACGGCCTCTTTCTGACGCCGGAGCGGTGCCGGCGCCTGAAGACGCTTTCCGATCAGAGCGACTACTCCCTCGACATCCGAATCTCGATCGACGGATACACGGCGGAGTCGAACGACCCCATCCGGGGCGCCGGCACCTACGACAGGATCCTGGCGGGAATCCGCAATCTGGCCGCCGCGGGATTGAACCCGGTGCTCACCGTCACCGAGGCGTGCGGCGAGGCTGCGAGCGCCGAGGGGCGCATCCGGTTTCTCGGATGGCTGCGCGAGATCGGCCTTCCCCGGCCGCGCCTGAAAGTCCTGTCGCTCTTTCGCATCGGCGCGGAGGAGCAGCGTCTCCGGGCATACGAGTCCTGGGAATCCCTGAGGGGCCGCGGCCTGACGACGGACGAGTCCGAGAAGCTCCAGTGCTCCTCCTGCCGGATGGTGACGTCCCGCGGGGTTTACGTGTGTCCCATCCTGATCGACGAGCCCTCGGCGCGCATGGGGTCCACCCTCGGGGAGACCCTGCGGCCGTTCGAGCTCGCCCACGCGGCGTGTTTCACGTGCCACGAGTTCGGCGTCACGTGCCGGACGTGAGAGCGCGGGAAGCGGAAAACCGGAGACGGGGAGCGTTCGGATGAGCGCGGCGCCCGTCCGGCTCGCGTTCTTCGGCGGCATCTACAACAACTGGCGGGCGCTCGAGGCCGCGGCTGCTGACGTTCGCCGCGAGGGCGCAGACGCCTTGTACGCGCTGGGCGATTTCGGAGGATTTGGCCCGCACCCCGACCGCGTTTTCCCGATTCTCCTGGAGTCCGGCGCCCTGGCGATCCAGGGAAACTACGAAGAGTCGCTCTCGACGGGAGCCACCGACTGCGGCTGCGGCTACACGGATCCCCGCGACAACCACTTCGCCCAGATCTCCTACGACTACACGGCAGCCAACACGTCCGCGTCGTGGAAAACGTGGATGGGCTCGCTTCCCGGCACGAGGAGGCTCGACGTCGATGGCCGGCGGGTGCTCCTCGTTCACGGCTCGCCACGGAAGATCAACGAGTTTCTGTGGGAGTCAAACTCACCCGTTCCGTTTCTGGAAAAGCTCTTGACCGACTTCGAAGCGGACGTGCTCGTGTGCACGCACACGGGGCTTCACTGGACGCGGCGGCTGCCTTCCGGAAAGGTCGTCGTGAACGCCGGCGTGCTCGGGCGGCCGGCCAACGACGGCGCGACGAATGTCTGGCACACCCGCGTGACGTTTGGCCGCGACGTCGATGTCGAGTTCGTCCCCGTCGCCTATGACCATGAGGCGCTCGCCCGGGAGATGGAGGAGGAGCGGCTCCCGCGCGAGTTCGTCGAGACCATCCGCACCGGCTGGTGGACGACCTGTCTCGAGATCCTTCCCGCCAAGGAACGCGAAAGAGGAAGGCATTGAACCGCTGGAAGAACCCCGGCCAGAAAGCGAGCCCGAGTTGACGCGTCCCGACATCCATTCTTCCCGCTCCCGATCCGCGCTCCTCTTCCTGTCTCTCGCGGCGGCCGCCCTCTCTCTGCACGCCCAGGCGCCGCCGCCGACACCGACGCCCGCTCCCGGGGGCGAGAACCCGTCTCCCGCATCGCCCGATGAGGCGAAGATGCGCGCGGAAGTCGAGCGGCAGATGAAAATGATGGAGGGCAAGCGCTGGACCGTCGGCCTGAACCCGAACGGCGGCGGCGCGTACATCAAGTCTCCCGACGGCAAGGTCTACTTCCGGCTCTACGGGTACGCTCAGCCGATCTTCACGCTGACGGACGCCTCGAATGCGCAGGCGTTCGGGACGACGGATTTTCGCGTCCGCCGGGCACGGCTCGATTTCTCCGTCGACTACGACGACGTGTGGAAGCTCTTCATCGAGATCGACGGGCAGGGGAGTGGCGGCGGAACGGCTCTGCTCGAAGGCTACGTCCAGTCCTCCTACGTCAAGGGACGCCACTATCTCCGGTTCGGCAAGTTCATTAGCCCCTTCTCGTCCGAGAACCTCCGTTCCTCGCGCGCCCTCGACACGGTCGAGCGGTACATCGCTCTCAACACACTGTTCGGCCTCCCCGGCGTCGACGTGCAGTTCGGTCCGATGGCCTGGGGCTACGTGGACGCGGGGCGCAAGCTCACGTACTACGCCGGCGTCTTCAACGGTAACGCGAGCGCGGCCGTGAGCACGGTCAACGGGTACGGAGGCAACGCCCGCGACAACAACAAGCAGAAGGAGTTTCAGACCCGTCTGAACTTCCAACCGGTCAAGGAGCTCACGATCGGCGGCGCTTTCGACTATGACCAGGAGCTCGACCAGAATCTTCAGCTCACGAGCTACTCCGGCGCGAAGTTGATCGCGGTGACGGTCCGCGGCAAGCGGCGCGGATACGACGCGGATCTTCACTGGAAGAAGGAGAGATGTTCCTTCGACGCCGAATGGCTCCACGTGGACTTCCCCGACAACCCGACCAACGCCCATCGGGACGTCAAGCTCCACGGCGGTTACGCCCAGGCCGGCTACTGGGTGAAAGGGAATGAGACGAAGGGCATCCAGGGAATCCTGCGCGGAGAGTATGCCGAGCTCGAGGGGCCGGCCGTCGAGAGCGTGCGAGGCCGCACGATCACCGCGATCACCGGCGGCGTGAACATCTGGTTCAACGGCTGGACGCGTCTCCAGATCGACGCGATTGAGGAGCACGTCAACGGCAACGGGAATGGCGCGTACACCGGCGGCTCGAAGTGGAGGCCGACTCTTCTGACCGAGCTGCAGGTGAAGTTTTGACTTCCAACGGCGGGAGAAATCGATGAAGAGAATCCTCACGGGGCTCGCCGTGGCGGTATTCCTGACCGGGACAGCGCCTGCGCAGGAAAAGACCGTCATCCAGTACGACTGCATTCCTAACTACGCCAACTGGGGCGGCGTGACCGCGCTCTACAAGCAGAAGACGGGCGTCACGGTGCCGCCCGACCCGAAGGGGTCCTCGGTGGCGCTCGCCGCGATCGAGAAGGAGAAAGACAGCCCGGTGGCCGACACTGCCTACTACTCGGGCGCGATCGGTTACTCGGCGGCGCAGAAGGGCCTGCATCAGCCCTACAAGCCCCGCGGCTGGGACAGGATCCCCGCGGACCTGAAGGATCCGACCGGGCTCTGGTGGACCGTCCACACGGGAACGATCGCCTTCGTCGTCAACACGTCGGCGCTCGGCGGCGCCGCCGTCCCCCGGTCGTGGGCCGACCTTCTGAAGCCCGAGTACAAGGGGAAGATCGCCTACGACGACCCGACGTGGGGCGGCACCTCCTACACGATGCTCTACGGCTTGAACGGGCTCTTCGGCGGAGACGAGAAGAACTACAAGCCGGGTCTGGATTACCTGAAAAAGCTGGACGCCAACGTGCTCTCGTACCCGCGCGAGTCGATCTACAACGGCGTGCTCCGGGGCGAGGTGCCGATCTGGATCAACGCCGACGGAAACGGGTACAAGATGAAAAACGCCGACAACGGGCCGATCGAGGTCGTGCTCCCTAAGGAGGGCACGTTCTCGATGCCGCTCGTCATGGGAATGGTCCGGGGCGCGCCGCATCCCGACGAGACCCGGAAGTATCTCGACTGGCTGCTGACGGCCGAGGCGCAGGCGGAGTTCTCGCGCGGATTTTTCCGGCCCGTGATCGAGGGGACGATTCCGCCGGAGATCGCCTCGAAGTTCCTGCCCGCGGCGGACTATCGCCGCGCGCGCACTCTCGATCTGGCGAAGATGGCTTCCGCCGCCGACGCCTTGAAGAAGGCCTGGCTCGACGAGATCCGGAGGGGACGCTGACCCGGGTACCGAGGGACCGTTGACCTCCCGCGGGCGGAAGAGCGCGGAGGACCCGATCGGGCCGTCCGCCGCGTGGATCGCGCCCGCGGCGCTGTTTCTCCTCGTCGCCTTCGTCGCTCCCTTCGCCGCTCTCCTGCGCGCGGCCTCGCACGGGGATCCCGGGGCATTCCTTCGCGAGTTCGGCGGAGTCTGGACGCAGCCGCACACGAGGCGCGCGCTCGGCAACGGGCTCGCGCTTTCGGCCGCCGTTTCCATCGGCGCCATCCTTCTCTGCCTGCCTCCGGCGCATCTGCTCGCCCGCGCCCGCTTCCGGGGCCGCGGGGCCGCGCGGCTGCTCCTCTCCGTTCCGCTCGCTTTTTCCGGGGTGATCGTCGGCTTTCTCGCCGTCGTGATGCTCGGCCGGGTGGGGTTCGTTCCCGCCGTCGCGCAGGCGCTCTTCGGACGGCCGCTCGGGGCCGGGCTCGCCTACGCGCTGCCGGGACTCTTCCTCGCGTACCTCTTTTTCGAGATTCCCCGGGCGGTGCTCGCCCTGGAGGCGGCCTTCGCGCGCCTGGACCCCGAGCTCGCCGCGGCGGCCCGCACGCTCGGCGCCGGTCCGGTGCAGCGCTTCGCGCGCGTCACCCTTCCCGCCCTGCGGCCGGCGCTCCTCGCGACATTTGCCACGACGTTTTCCGTCTCTCTCGGGTCGTACGGCGCGGCACTGATTCTGTCCCGGCGATTTTCCGTACTGCCGGTCGAGGCGTACCAGGAATTCACCGCCTTCGGCAACGACGCGGGCGCTTCCGCCATGGCGATCTGGCTCGCCGCGATCTCGATCGTGGTTTCGATAGCGGCGCGACGGGCTTCGCTCCGCGCACCGGAAGGGACGGGGTGACGGGCTCGTCGGGGGAACGGCTACGGTCCGCCTCCGCGGCCGCGCTCCTCCTTCTCCTCCTCGCGGTGGTCGCGGCGCCTCTGGCCGTCGTTGTGGCCGGATCCGTTCTCGACCCACGCCTTCTCGGCCTGAGCAGCGAGAGCTGGGAGGCGGGCTCCCGGCACACCACCTGGTTCTCGTACGTTCTTTCTCTCTACGGGCGGCACCTCGCCCGCTCCGCGGCGCTCGCGCTCTGCGTCGTCGTTCTGGCGTTCGCCCTGGGCGCGCCCGCGGCCTACGGCCTGTCGCGCCGCAGGGATGCGTTCGCGCGCGCCGTGGCCGTTCTGCTGGACACTCCGCTCGCCGTGCCGGGCCTCGCGGTGGCGATCGGACTCCTCCTCGCCTATCCGAGAGCGCGAGCGAGCGGGGCGACGCTCGCGGCCGGCCACCTCGTCTATGCGCTTCCGTTTTTCGTGCGCGCCGCCGGCAACGCGCTTTCCGGGGGAAACGTCTCGGAGCTCGAGGAGGCCGCGGCCGTGTCGGGCGCCGGACGGTGGCAGCGGTTTCGCCGGATCGTTCTGCCTCTCGCCCGGCCCGGGCTCCTCGCCGGCGCGCTGATGGCGTTCACGATCTCGTGGGGGGAGTTCAACGTCTCCTTCCTCCTTTCAACGCCGACGACGTCGACGTTTCCCTCGGCCCTCTACCTCACCTACACGACGAACAGCTTTCCGGTGGCGGCGGCGGCGACCACGCTCTTTCTCGCGGCGGCCGTTCCGGCGCTCGCCCTTCTCCAGCGCATCGCTTCCCCCGAGGCCGCGCGATTCGGGGAGGCGGCGTGAGCGCGCGAGTCCAGGTGCGGAGGCTGAGCAAGGCGTACGGGTCGCGCCCCGCGCTGGACGGCGTTTCCCTGACACTGGAGCCCGGCACGACGACGACGCTCGTCGGCGCGTCCGGTTCCGGAAAGACGACCCTGCTTCGTTGCCTGGCCGGCCTCCTCGTTCCCGATTCGGGGGAGATCCTTTTCGATGGCCGCGATGTCGCCGCCGTTCCCGCCGAGCGACGGGGCGTCGGCGTGGTGTTCCAGTCGTATGCCCTCTTCCCGCACCTGACCGTGGCCGACAATCTGTCTTTCGGCCTGGACGTCCGAAGGACCTCCGCCAGCGACCGCGCCCGGCGCGTCGCCGAGCTCGCGGACGAGCTCGGCCTCGAGCGCCTCCTCGATCGCCGGCCGGGCGAGATCTCCGGGGGAGAGCGCCAGCGCGTGGCGCTCGGCCGCGCCCTCGCCTACCGTCCGGTTCTCCTTCTGCTCGACGAGCCGCTCGCCGCGCTCGATCCGAACCTCGCCGACTCCGTCCGTGAGGCGCTCGCGCGCGCGATCGCGGCAGAGCGAACGACCGTCCTGCTCGTCACACACGATCGTTCGGACGCACTTCGGCTGGGTGACCGGGTCGTGCTCCTGCGCGCGGGCGAGGTCGAGCAGGAGGGCACTCCCCGCGACCTCTACCGTCAGCCGAACACAGAGTACGCGGCGAACTTTTTCGGGACCGGAGCGCTCTGGGAAGTGGAAGCGCGCGCCGAAGGCAGCGGGGTCGTCGCCGAGACGCCGCTCGGACGGGTCGCGCTGCCCGGCGCGCGGCCGGGACGCCTGCGCGTCATCGTTCGCCCCGAGGCGCTCTCGGTCCGACCTTCCGGCGGGACAAGTGTCACCGTCCGAGGTGTCTCCTATGAAGGCGACCGGTCGCGGATCCTGTTTACGGCGGGAGGCCGAGAGGCTGTCGTGCACGGCCCGGCGGACCTCGAAACAGCCCCCGGCGATCGTATTGCCGTCACGGTGGATCCGAGGCTTCTGGTCGTCCTCCCGGAAGAGAAGGCGTCGCTTTCCCGGGCGGACGAGCGCTCGCAAACCGCCTGAAAACAGGCGCGTCCGGACACGGGCAGGACCTTTGCTGTAATGATCAGCGGGCCGCCGACGTTCTGATGGGAGCGAGGACCGCCCGGGGTCTAGCCAGGGGGAACGCGTCGCGCCACGGACGCGCACGCGGCAAACGAGCCTAGGGAGCGATAACCGCCACGCCGCGAAACGCCCGCTTGGGCGGAAACGCGGGACGGGGGACCCGCCACAGATCGGGAGAGCCGTGAAAAGCAAGATCATCTGGATCGCCGTCATCGCCGTCGCCGCGGTCGGGCTCTACCTGGCGATCAACGGCCGGCGGAAGCCCGAAGAGAAATACCGCACGGCGGCGATCGATCAGGGAGACATCACGCAGACGGTGGCCGCCACGGGGGCACTATCCGCCGTGACGACGGTCCAGGTCGGCAGCCAGGTCTCCGGCATCATCGCGAAGCTCTATGCGGACTTCAACAGCCAGGTGAAGAAGGGCGACCTCTTAGCCGAGCTGGACGAGACGCCGTTCAAGGAAAAGATCGCCCAGAACGTGGCGGCGCTGGAGAAGGCGCGGGTCGAGATGAGAAACGCGGAGATCTCCCTGCGGCGCCAGAAGGCCCTTTCGCAGCAGGGCCTGGCCCCGCAGGCGGACATCGACCAGGCCCAGGCCAACTATGACGCGGCGCGCGCCAGCGTCGCTCAGGCCCAGGCCACGCTCAATCAGGCGCAGACGGACCTGCGAAACTCCAAGATCAAGGCCCCGATCGACGGCGTGGTGGTCTCCCGCCAGTACGACGTGGGGCAGACGGTCGCCGCGTCCTTTCAGGCGCCGACGCTCTTCACGATCGCGCAGGACCTGACCAAGATGCAGGTCTCCGCCGACATCTCCGAGTCCGACATCGGTCAGATCAAGGTCGGGGAGCCGGTCCGCTTCAACGTAGATGCGTATCCGGACCGGAATTTCCGGGGCAAGGTCGCCCAGGTCCGATTGAACGCGACGGTCAATCAGAACGTCGTCACGTATCCGGTCATCGTCGAGGTGAATAACGAGGATCTGCTGTTGAAGCCTACGATGACCGCCAACGTCACGATCGACGTGGCGTCGGCGAAAAACGTCCTGCGCGTGCCGAACGCCGCGCTGCGCTTCCGCCCGGAGGTCAAGGAGGGCTCGGAGAAGTCCGCGGCCGCCACGGACCGGAGCGCGGGCTCGGGCGGCACATCGGGCGGAGGCCGCGCGGCAGCGGGGCAGACCGGTGAGTCCGCGCCGAGCGCGGCGGCGGGACAGGGACCGCCGGGAGCGAACCCGCCCGCGTCGGGCGGGGATGCGGCCGGTTCGGGCGGAGGGACCGGCCAGGGCGCTCCGGGCGCGGGCCGCGGGGCGGGCGGCCGGGGAGGCGCGGGCGCGGCGGGAGTGCCGGGAGCTGCCGGCACGGCCGGTGGGTCCGGCGCCTGGGCGGGCCAGGGCCGCGGCGGACGGTCGGGCGCCCGCGCGAGAACATCGACGGTCTACATGCCCGCCGTCCCCAACGGCGAGCCGAAGGCCGTCGAGATTCGCACGGGAATCACCGACGGGCGGTTCACGCAGATCGTCTCGGGGGACGTGAAGGCGGGCGACCTCGTCATCGTGGGTCTCGCGACGACCAAGGCGTCCGCCACGGGCAACTCGCCGCTGGCCGCGCCGAGGGCCCCGGGAGGCGCGGGCGGCGGACGGAGAGGATTCTGACCGGGAGCCGGATCGCTCGCCGCCCGCGATGACCGACCCCGCCGTCATCCGCATCGAGGACCTCGTCCGTGTCTACACGATGGGCGAGGTGGAAGTGCGGGCGCTCGACGGAGTCTGTCTCTCGATTCACCCGGGCGAATTCGTCGCCGTCATGGGGCCGTCGGGATCGGGAAAGAGCACCCTCATGAACATAGTGGGTTGCCTGGACCGCCCGACCGCCGGCCACTACTACTTAGACGGCACGGACGTCTCGGGGCTCGATCGCGACCAGCGGGCCGAGATCCGCAACGGCAAGATCGGGTTCGTGTTCCAGGCCTTCAATCTGCTGTCCCGCACCTCGGCGATCGAAAACGTGGAGCTCCCGCTCATCTACGCGGCCACCGCGCACACGGCGAAAGAGCGCGCGGACAAGGCGCGCCATTGCCTGGAGATCGTCGGCCTCGCGGGCCGCGAAGACCACATGCCGAGCCAGCTGTCCGGAGGGCAGCAGCAGCGCGTGGCGATCGCCCGCGCCTTGATCAACGAGCCGAAGCTGATTCTCGCGGACGAGCCGACGGGAAACCTCGATACGCGCACCTCCGAAGAGGTCATGGCCGTCTTTCAGGACTTGAACGAGCGGGGAAAAACCGTCGTGCTGATCACCCACGAGCCCGACATCGCCGAGTACGCCCGGAGAGTCGTCGTGTTCAGGGACGGCAAACTGGTCGAGGACCGTCCGGTCGAAAGCCGGCGGTCCGCCGCCGCGAAAGCGTGAGGACCGAGTGCTGAAGTTTTTGACGATCCTGAAAGTGGGCCTGAAGGCGATCGTGCGCAACAAGCTCCGATCGACGCTGACGGCCCTGGGAATCATCATCGGAGTGGCATGCGTGATCGCGATGATCGCCGTCGGCGGCGGCGCGCAGGCCGCCGTGCAGCAGCAGATCTCCTCCCTCGGCACCAACTTCCTGATGATCTTCCCTGGCGCGGCGACGCAGTCCGGAGCGCGGGTCTTCACGGGTCAGTCCACGATCACCGGAGACGACGTCGCCGCCGTGCGCAACGAGTGCCCCTCCGTGGCGTACGTTTCGCCGATGGCGCGTTCGTCCGCTCAGGTGGTCGTCGGAAACCTCAACTGGGCGACGTCGATCCAGGGCGTGGGGGTCGACTGGCCCTTCATCCGCTCGTGGAACGTGGACCGCGGCAGTTTCTTCGGGGATTCAGAAGTGCGTTCCGCCGCGAAGGTCTGCGTCCTGGGGGCGACGGTGGCGAGATCCCTCTTCGGCGACGAGAACCCGGTCAGCCAGACGGTGCGCATCAAGAATTTCCCCTTCAAGGTCATCGGAGTGCTCGAAAGCAAGGGCGGCAGCACGATGGGGCAGGACCAGGACGACACCGTCGTGGCGCCCTACTCGACGGTGATGAAGCTCCTGAAACGCACGACCAAAATCGACATGTTCATGGCGTCGGCGGTCTCGCGGGACGCGGTCGACGAGGCGCAGGCCGAGATCGAGGCTCTGCTGAGGCAGCGGCACCGGCTCGGCCCGGGCCAGGATGCCGACTTCCAGATCCGCTCGCAGCAGGAGATCGCCCAGACCGCCGACCAGACGTCCAAGCAGATGTCCGCGCTGCTGGCCGCGATCGCTTCCATCTCGCTGCTCGTGGGCGGCATCGGGATCATGAACATCATGCTGGTTTCCGTCACCGAGCGCACCCGAGAGATCGGCATTCGCATGGCGATCGGGGCCAAGGGCCGCGATATCCTCACCCAGTTCCTGATCGAGGCGCTCACGCTTTCCGTGGCCGGCGGGGCGATCGGCATTGCGCTCGGAATCGCCACATCGCGATTCCTGGCGTGGAAGCAGCAGTGGCCCATCGTCCTGGCCCCCGCGGCGATCCTTCTGGCGTTCGGTTTCTCGGCGGCTATCGGAATCTTCTTCGGGTTCTACCCGGCGAGAAAAGCGTCCCGCCTGGACCCGATCGACGCGCTCCGGTACGAATAGCCGCTCTCAGCACTGAGAACTGAAAACTGACAACTGATAACTGACAACTCCTCCCCCTGCCCGTAGAATGTTCGTACAAACCATGTCTGATCTCCGGTCCTCCGGGATCCCCCCGCGTTGACGCGCTTCGCCCGCCTGCGCCGGGCGCTCTCTCCAAGGCGAAGCCTCGCCGCGCGACTCCTGTTCGGTTTTTTCCTGGCTTTTCTGATCCCGGGCGCCCTGATCGTGTTCATCCTCATGCGGCGGTTAAACGAGCTCAAGAACAACTCCGTCGAACAGCTGACCGCTGTCCGGGTCGCGCAGGCCTCCATGCAGATCCGGCAGGACGCCGGGTTCCGCGCGGAATGGATCGACCGGCGGGCCGCGGTCGCGGAGGAGGCGGCGTGGTCTATCGCCGGAGCGGTGAACCAGGCGCTCGCGTCTCCCGCGGCCGCCGGCGAGCTCCCTCCGTTAGACGACGACGGCCACATCTGGAACCCCTTTCCCGCCGAGGATACGGTGGCGTTCATCTCCGACGCCCACGAAAACGATCCGCAGGCGAGGCGGGACTTCGACGCGACGCTGCAGGTGGCCAGGCTCCTCCGGGGAGCGCGGGAACGCCGGCCGACGATCAAGAACGTCAGCATCTGGACCGCCTCCGGCGTGATGCGGATGAGCCCCTGGATGGACATTCACGACGCTCTGAAACAGTCCGGCGGGGAGCTCGACCATTTCACCTTCAACCAGAAGGCGCGGTTTCCCGCGCGCCGGCCGATCGGCGGCGACAAGGCAGTCTGGTTCTCGGGCCGCGGCGGCCCGCGCGTCACACCTGAAGACCGGCTGGTCAGTTTCTTCGTGCCGGTGCGCAACGACGCGGGCGACCTCGTCGCGGCCGTCGCGATGAGCGTCGACGTCCGGCGGTACGCGATCGAGGCGCTGGAGCCCGCTGAGGCGCAGGGCGACGTCTGGTTCGTGGTCGACCAGTCCGGCAACCTCGTCTACCTGACGGGCCGGGCCGCCCAGCTTCTCGGATGGACGGCCCCCTCGGGTCCCTCGCTTGCCGATTCGACGGACCCCGAGCGGCGTCGGCTCGTCGCCACCATCCTCGGGTCCCCGCGCTCTTTCGGGAAATACGGGTTCGGAGGCGCCTCCTGCCGCCTGGCGTCCGCCCGGGTGCGGACCACCGGCTGGGTCTTCGTGGAGGGTCTCTCGGCAAGCGCTCTCCGGAGGATCGCCGCCGAGGCGAAGGAGGAGATTCAGCCGAAGTCCTACGCGGATCTCCAGCAATATGTCTTCTTCGTGTTCCTCTACCTTCTCATCGCCGTTCTCGCCGTGGTGGTGCTCATGTCGCGGCGGATCTCCGAGCCGGTCCTCGCGCTCGTGCACGCCGCGGAGGAGATCGGGCGGGGCCGCGCCGTGGAGGTGACGGGAGGAGGATCTCCCGACGAGCTCGGCCGGCTCGCCTCCGCCATCGGAAGAATGGGACGGCGCGTCGAACGCCGGGTCGAGACCCTGCGCCGCCTGCACTCTCTTTTCCGCGCCTCCTACCAGGGGACCGATCTCCGGGAAGTACTCTCCCGCGCCAGCGAGGCGATCGCGGCCTTCACGCGCGCGGAACGCGTGTGGTTCTATCTGTACGACCCCGACACGAACCGGCTGGAGGCCCAATGGCCGGGCTGGAACGTGACTGAGGAGGTCGTGTCGAAGTTGAAGGTTTCCATCGCGACGCCTTCCATCGCCGGCATGGTGTTCAAGAGCGGCGAGCCCTATGTCACCAACGACCTCGAGCATGACCCCTACGTCAACAGGGCCCTTCAGACGACGGTCGATGCCGAGAACGCGATCTTCTGCCCGCTCAAAGCCGAGGACAAGACGCTCGGAGTGGCGGTGGCGACGAACCGGCCGGGCGGCTTCGGGCACGAGGAGGTGGACGCGCTGACCTCCTTCGCCGATGCCGCCTCGCTGCTCATCAAGAACGCACGCCTCTACACCACGCTGACCGGGACGGTCGAGGAGCTGCGCCGGGCGAGTCGCCTCAAGGACTACTTCCTGCAGAACGTCAACCACGAGCTGCGCACGCCGCTCACCTCGATCGTCGGATGGACGGACCTGCTCGAGGAAGGCGACGTCGACCCGAAGACCCTGCAGCGGGGGCTGAAGCAGGTGCGGCAGTCGGCGCGTGTTCTGCTCGCCCTGATCGACGACCTTCTGGACCTCGCGCGCATGGAACGGGGCGCGCTGTCTCTCGAGCTTCGGCCCTGCTCTCTGCTGGAGGTGGCGCACCGCTCCATGGACACCGTCCGGCTGATGGCCGAGTCCCGCGGCGTCGTGCTCATCCTGGCGCCGGCTCCCGATGCGCTGCCTCTGATCCGGGCCGACGCGCTCCGCCTCCAGCAGGTGCTCTGGAACCTGCTCGCGAACGCGATCAAGTTTTCGCCGCGCCATGGCCGCGTCGTCATTCGCATCGATCGGGAGCCCGAGCGCTTTCTCGTGAGCGTCGAGGATGACGGCGTCGGCATACCGGAGAGCGAGCTGCCGCACATCTTCGAGAGATTCCGCCAGGTGGACGGATCGGCGACGCGCCGCCACCCGGGGATGGGCATCGGCCTCGCGCTCGCGCGCTCCTTGGTCGAGCTTCACGGAGGCGCGATCTGGGCGGAAAGCGTCGTGGGTCACGGGAGCCGATTCACGTTCTCCCTTCCGATCTCCGCGGCCGACCGCCGCACCGGAGCCGGCCAGATCGACCGCGCCCGCGAGTCTGAAGATCCGGAGTCCGAGGAGCCGGCCGAGTCGGCGAAGGCGGAAGAAGTCGAGCGCTGAGGCCGACGCGCCTTGTTCAGCCTTGGTGACGGCGGAGAGCTGACAGCTTTACGCCGTCGCGGCCGGCAGCCCGGTTCCCTTCAGGAGGTCCTTCACGACGCGGGCGGTCTCTTCCTTCCCGGGGACACAGAGGTTGGGGTCCTTCTCCGTCCCCGCCGCGATCGCCGCCGCGTACCCCTCGCAGTCGTATCCGCACGCGGTGCAGTCGGTCTGGGCCATCGCGGCGTAGAGCTTCAACTTCAAATCGCCATCCTTGGCCATCTCCATGCGCTTGGGCAGGGGGATCGTCTCGTCGTGAAAGGCGGGAGCTTCCTTCTTGACCTTCGGAGCGGCGGTGACGTCCTCCTCCGGACGGCCCGTATCGACCCACTGGCCGAAGGAGAGGCAGGTCGGGCACACGAACGTGTAGTCCCAGCCGACCGGCAGGAACTTCGCCGGTGTGCGGAACACCACCAGGGGACTGAAGTCCTGGGGACACGACGGAGACTCGCGCTCCTGAGCGTCGAGCGCCATCGTCTTCAAGTGCGGGCGCGAGAACTCGATCTGCTTCGGCTTCTGGTCGAAGCGAAACATCTCGCCCTTCGGGCAGACCATGACGATCTGGGGCTTGTAGACGCGCTCGACGAAAAAAGCGCGCATAGGGACCGCGTGCTTCGGACACGGCGCCGGAGCGTCCTTCCAGAAGGAGGAGACGAGCCGGGATTTTTCGACGAGCGACATCGCCATGGCGGGAAAGTATAGATGAGCGGTCAGCTTTCAGCTGTCAGCTCTCAGCCATTGAGCGCGGGGCCGCCCGACTGCGGCGAGGGAAAGGGAAGCTAGGCGCCTTCTCTGACGAAAGGGTTCGCCCGTCTTTCGTCGCCGATCGTCGTGTCGGGGCCGTGGCCGCAGACGACGGGCGTTGCCGCGGGGAGGGAAAAGAGCCTCTCCCGTATCGACTGCAGGATCAACGCCGTGTCGCCGCCCCAGAGGTCCGTGCGGCCGATCGATCGGCGGAAGAGCGTGTCCCCGGAGAAGAGGATCGGCGCCGCTCCGTCCGAGAGAAAGCAGGTGGAGCCCGGCGTGTGGCCGGGCGTGTGGATCGCCGTGACGGAGAACGCGCCGAATCGAATCACTTCGGCGTCAATCAGCGGCGCGCCGCGGGGAGCGGGGGAGCCGGCCGAGAGCCCGAAGAGCGCGGCCTGCTCCGGGAGCGCGTCGTAGAGGGGCGCGTCGTCCGGGTGGAGGCGGATCGGGGCGCCGGTCGCCGCCGTGACCCCGGCGCTGCCGCCAATGTGGTCGAAGTGCGCGTGCGTGTGCAGGAGCGCGGTGACGCGCAGCTTTTCTCTTTGGATCTCCGCGACGATCCTGTCCGGCTCATCGCCCGGATCGATCACGACCGCCTCGCGGATGTCCGGGTCGAAAAGGATCGTGCAGTTGCACTGGAGAGGCCCCACCGGGATGGTGCGCCGAACCGGTCCGGACGCCTTCGACTCCGTCACGGGTGGACGGCGACGACGGTGTCCACGTCATGCCGTTCCCTGCGCTCCGGGCTCGCCCAGACGCGCTCGGGCGAAGAAAGGTTGATCTGCACCGCCCACTCGTCGTTGTCGGGACGGCGGTGCTCGGAGGCGAAGAGCTTGCGCCGGCTGCGGGGCGTGAAGATCTCCCAGCGGATCCATCCGAAGTCCGCGGTCTCGTCGTGCAGAGAGAACGCCGGAATTCGTTCTCCCGCCTCGATCGGCGCCTCGCGAACGGTCATGAGAGCAAATCCGTTCGCGGCCAGCCGCTCCTCGAGCTCTGCGCGGACGATGCGGCCCTGATGCCGCATCGAATGTCGCCCGCGCGCGACCCCCCGGCCGAGGATCAGGTCGTCGAGGGCCGATGCGAGCTCCGCGTCCATCGGGAGATTCTATCGGGAGGCGGGAAGGCAGGAGGCGAGGCGGGTGCGAGGTCAGCGTCCCGCGAGCGCCTGCTCCCGCAGGGCGGGATCGAGGCGGACGAGGATCGCACCCTCCGACGTGGGATATCTCGCGGAAGGGAATTGCGCGGCCCAGGCGCGAAGGTCCGCATGCTGCGGTTCGCCCGCGAGAACCAGCCACGCGGTCGTGCCGGGTGGCCACGACCAGGTCAAACGGACGATCTGACCCTCGAGGTTCGGTACCTGCCGACCCGAGCGACCCCCGTCTACGGCCCAGAGCGGTCCGACTGCATAAAACGCCGTACAGAGCTGCGCATACTGGTTTTCCGTAAAAACCGGTTCCTCCGCCGGCCTCGATTTGACGAAGGTCGCCAGCGGGCGCCAGTCGGCCCGCCCTTCTCGGAAATAACGTGACAGCGACCGCGCGTCGAGGAGAAGAATTCCGACGAGCGCAATCGAGGCGATGATTCGGCCCGCGGGCCGGTGAAAGAGGACACCAAGGGGAAGCGCAGCCAGAGCGACGAGCGCGATCCCCGCCGGGAGGAATCTGCGTGCGAAGTCGTAGTGTGGATGGAGCTGCCCGATCAGCTCGATTGCCGCGAAGCCTCCGATCCCCCAGGCGACGAGGAAGCGCAACCCGGGTTGGCGGAGGGCGATCACGGTCCCGGCAATCACGATTGCCAGATAGAGGGCGCCCGGCAGCCGCAGGGGCTGATCCCCTTCCGTCGAGAAGAGGAAAAAAGAGAACGTGCGGTCGGCGCGCGCGAGCGTGAGGGAGGCGCGGCCTGCGGCCGGGGGCCGTTTCGACGCCTCGACCACGACCGGCCACCACGGGAGATACGCGAGGAAGAGGGTCACGCAGAACACGGGACTCGAGACGAGAAACAACCGTGCCGTGCGCCGGCGGCTGCCGGAGGAAAAGGAGTCCTCGACGAGCATCGCGAGGGCGGCGATGGTGAGCACGACCGCGGCGAAGTAGAGCGTATAGGCCGTCGCCAGACAGGCGAGCCAGAGGAAAGCCAGCCGCCACGCCGACTTGCGTTCGAGGAACCAGTCCAGGAGGAGCAGGGACAGGCAGAGAAGGAAGAGGGAGAGCGCGTAGGGGCGGAACTCCTGCGAGTAGCGCACATGGAAAGGGGCCGCGGCGAGCAGGAGAGCGGCCACGATCCCGGCGTGTCGCCCGGCGCGGCGTCCGACGAGCAGGGCGAAGATCGGGACCGTCCCGGCACCCCAGACGACGTCCGGCACTTTCCGCACCCAGTCGGCAGGGCGGACGCTTTCGACGAAGCGGGCGATGAGGTAGTCGAGGGGTGGATGAACGGCGTCGAACTTGAGGGACTTCCAGAAGGAGTCCCAGGTGCCCTGGATGAAATACCCCTGGAGGATTTCGTCGAGGCCGTAGGAGAAATGGTCGAGCCGGAAGATCCGCACGGCGACGGCGGCCAGCGTGATCGCGATGAGAAGGAAAGCGCCGCCACGGCTTCGGACTCGAGAGTCTTGCACGCCGTTAAATCCCATAAAGGGCGACCGCGGACCGAAACCAGAGGACGTTCGCCAGGAGAACGAAGAGGCCAAGCGCCAATTGGAAGCGCGGGAGACGATCCGCAACGCTCGGTCCGAACGAAACGGCGAGCCAGGGCGCCCATCCCCAGGCGTACCAGCCGCCCAATCCGCCCCATTGTCCGAAAAGTTTCCGATTTAGCACCGCCATCGTCAGAAAGCCTCCTACGACGAAGAGAACGCCGGCGGCGTTTGCGCGCCCGGACAGCGATTCTGAAGGCACCGGCGCTGCAACGCGTGCCTCCTCCCGACGTCGCCGGATCTCACTCGCGGCGGCCACAGAAAGAAGGACGAACCACATCAGGTTGAGGATCAAGGGGGCTCGAAAGAAACTCCACTCTCCCAGCCAGAAGACAGTTTTGACGAAGGTGTAAATGGATCGGACCAGGCCAACGGCGAAAGATCGAATCGAATCTGGCACCCACCCGAGCTGATTGAGTTCGTATGTGCCGCCCCACGACCAGCCGCGAAGAGCCTGCAGCCCGATGACCGAGAGAGATGCGAGAGCTCCAGCGGCAGCCGCCACTCTTCGCCTTTTCAGCCAGAGCGCCGTCGTGGCGACAGCGACGATCGGAAAAGCCGTCAGCTTCAAGAGCGGACCGAGGGTGAGCAGAAGGAGCATGTCGCGAGTCCGTGCGCCGTGGGCCATTCTCTCGATGACGAGAGCGGTCCAGAGAAAGAGCGCCGCGTCGTTCGACCCACGGGCGAGCGCTTCCGAAGCTCCAGGAAGAAGAAGAAACAGAAGAAAGACGGCCGCAAAAGCCTCGCCTCGGTCTCTCGCGAGGCTCCGAATCTGGAACGCGAGGGCGGTGAGCACGAGAAGAACGGACACGAGGCGTAGGGCGAGAAGTCGCGACTCCGGGGAGGAAAAGACCGCGCGGGTCGTGCGTAACAGCGTCCCCGCGAGAGCGTAAAAGAGGGGAGGCTGGTGGGCCTCGTAGTTGACGACGGTGTTCTCCCGACGGGCATTCGAACTCTTCGAAAGAATGTTGAACGCGCCATTGCCGCCAAACGGAGCGCACGGGAAGGCCTGGGAGAGCGCGGCACAGCAGGGGTGGCCGCTTATCGAAGCCGCTATCGCGCCCGGAAGCCGGTCGCCCTCGAGACCGCTTCGCCAGGATTCGTCCGCGAAAACGACGGCTCGTCCCAGATGAAACGGCTCGTCCGGACCCTCGTACGCAGGAACGTAAAGCGCATGGAACAGAAGTCGGCCGGCGAGGAGGCCGAAGAGAACCAGGACCCGCCCACTCGGCGGGAGGTTCGACTTTGCGACGAGCGTGCGAATCACGCGATATTAAGCGAGACAATTGGCAGCGTACCGACGCGGTCTCCGCGCTCCGACGCTGATACGTTTGAATGGTGGCCGACGTCGTTTCGCAACTCATCCGCCTGTCTCTCGCGGTCTGGTTCGGCGGCAGCGTCCTCGCGGCGATGGCGGCGCCGGTTGTGTTCCGGACGGTGACTTCTCGGGATCAGGCCGGCGCCGCCTTCGGCGAGATCCTGCGGCGGTTCGAGGCCGTCAAGCAGCTCCTCTCTCTCCTGCTGGTGATCGGCGTCTTCGTGGAGCTCGAGCGGGCCGGAGGCCTTGCCGGCCGTGCCGTCGTTTCGGGAATCGCGATCTTCGTGGCGGTCGCGACCAACGTGTACCTTTCGATGGTGCTGCGCCCGCGGATGAACTATTTCCGCATGAAGGTCGGCTCGTTCGACGCGGCGGGCCCGGACGACCCCTGGCGGCGGAAGTTCGACGGCCTCCATCGCCGGTCGAGCCGGATCTTCACCCTCGGCGCGCTCGCCGCCGGTATCGCGCTCTGGTACCGGGGAAGTTGAGGGAAGTTGAGAGTTGAGAGTTGAGAGTTGAGGGTTGAGAGTGAGCGCTTAACCTTCCGCATTCCGCCTCCCGCCTCCCGCCTACCGTACTCTTGCAATCACGTCGATCTCGAGCGGTGCTCCCTTCGGCAGCCCGGCGACCGTGACCGTCGACCTCGCGGGCCGGTGCTCGCCGAACCGCCGGGCGTAAACGGCGTTCATCGAGGGAAAGTCCTCGGTCCGTGTCAGGTAGACGGTTGCCTTCACCACGTCGGAGAATGTGAGCCCGCCTTCGCGCAGGACGGCCTCCAGGTTGTCGAAGATGCGCTCCGCGGATTTCTCGATGCCGCCCGTGACGAGCTCGCCGCTCTCGGGATCGAGCGGGATCTGACCGGAAGCGTAGAGGAATCCCCCTTCAATGACGGCCTGAGAGTACGGGCCGATGGCCTTCGGTGCGCCCTCCGTCGCGAGATATTTCATGGTCATCTCCGGCTCTCCGCCGTTTCCCGTTTCCCGTTTTCCGTTTCCCGGCCCTCGTTCCCCGCTTCCGGCTCCGGTTCGAGGATCCCGATGAACGGAAGGTTGCGATACATCTCGGCATAGTCGAGCCCATAGCCGACGACGAAGTGATCGTCGATCGTGAAGCCCAGGTAATCGACCGGGATCCCGTCGTTGCCGGCGATCTTCTTCTTGAGCAGAGCGCAGATCTTGACCGACTTGGGATGCCGCGTGCCGAGGAGCTCGATGATCTTCGTCAACGTCCGGCCCGTGTCCACGATGTCTTCCACGATGATGACGTCCCGGCCCGCGACGTCCGTCGACAGATCGCGCTGAAGGCGCACGTTCCCGGAGGACTTCGTCCCCGACCCGTAGGAGGAGACCTGAAGGAAGTCGAGCGACACGGGCGTCGTCTGGAGCTTCTTGGCCAGGTCGCACAGGAAGAAAATCGAGCCCTTGAGGATGCCGACGAGCAGGGCGGGACGCCCGGCCTGGTCGCGGTCGATTTCGGCCGCGATGCGGGCGACCCCGGCGTCGAGGGTCGCGGCGTCGATGAGCGTCTGGCCCAGTTTCACGCGAAAAACGCCGGAATTTCCGCCTCGGTGGCGGGTCGAGGGGCGAAAGCGGCGATCGGAGCTAGAATGGTCCTGACCTCACCCATCCAGAAAAAACGATGTCCGTAGAGAAAATACAGCTTCTCCACGAAGACTACATCCGCCTCACCGAGCGGTTCAAGGCGCTCTGGACGTTTCACCAGTTCGTCCGCGGCGTGTACAAGACTTTCTTTTCCGCGGACGCCGGCTACACGGTCGATTTCACCGCCCTCTACGAGGACGTGAAGACGATCGCTTCGCGGATCAACACGGGCTCACCGGAGACCGTCGACCCGCTCCTTCGGGATCTCAATTTGCGGCTGGACGGCGTCGCGCGGCAGCTCCGCGACGTCGACCGCAAAGTTTCTCCCTCTTTCATGCGGCGGTTCTTCGAGAAGGTCCGTCCCCAGGACGAAAAGATCGCCTTCTACCTCCTGCGATTCTATTTTTCCCAGCCCGACATCGACGAGGACGTGATCGACAAGGTCGATTTCCTGGCGACCGTCGCGGCGACCGGCCAGGCGGATCCCGAGGCCTCCGCGACCCGCCCGCGCTCGCAGATCCGGAAATTCTTCGAGTCGCTGACTTCCTCGTCGATCTGGCCCCGGATGGACAGCGCGATGACGCCCGCGATCGTGCGGGCGTTCGACGAGCTCGCGACCGACGTCGCCAGCGCCCGCGAGTTCGAGGAGCTCCTGAATCAGCGGCTGCTCGAGAACGTCCGCACGATGAAGAGGCGCGTCGCCAACGGCCTCTCGAACGCCGAGATCCTGACCGCGGTGGCGTGGTGCAATTTGACCTCCCGCTCCGTCTTTCACCGGCTGTACGAGCGCGAGGAGCGGCGGCTGGACGAGGCGACCGGGCGGATCACGAACCTCGAGCGCGAGCTCATCCGCGGGGGCGGCGATGCCGCGCCCCCCGAGGAGTTCCAGCGCTTCCGAGACTCGCGCGTCAAGTTCGACCGGCAGGCGATGGACCACAACGTCCGCGCTCAGCACGTCATGGAGCTGAAGAACGCCATCGGCGACGTGTTGACCAAGTTCGACATTTCGGGGCTGGCTGCCGAGGACATCGACCAGGCTCTGGAGCTCGTCGAAGAGATCGAGCCGGACGGATCCGACGAGAATTTCTGGCGCCCCTGCCTCGACCGGGTGCTCGCGGCCGTCGAGCTCTACGACGACGGCGTCGGCCCTCTTCGGACGAACGTCGCCGGACTCAGCCACTTGAACCTCGAGTCCTGGGAGCTCGCCGCCGCGCGGCGCGCCGTCGCGCACGGGGCGCCCGAATCGGCCTCCGACCGAACGCTGCTGTGCGCGGCCGCCCTGCGGTTCAAGGCCGAGACGGAAGCGGCCGCTCTCGGCTCGTCGGAAACGGGGCCCCCCGCCGCCGAGCTCGTGAAGGCGGCGCGTGCGACGATCGCCCGCTCGCCGCAGATCGATCTCGCCCTCTCCGATCTCGTAGAGTCGCTGCCGCGCGGTACGGAGTCCCGCTCCTGGAGCCGCACGCGGTTCCGGTTGCTCCGGGCGACCTCGGACCTGTGGCTCTCGCTGGACGCGGCGGAAGTCGCGGGGGATGCCGGCGCCTGAGGCGCCCGAGGAGAATCCCTCCGAAGAGCCCCGGTAGCCGTCGGAGTCGCGCTCGAGGAGTGAAAGACCGCCCGGCGGGCGAAGGGATCCGCGACCGTATACTCCCCGCGATGACGGACGCTTCGGAAAAAACGCCTCCTGCGGACGCGGAAGGGGTCTCGGAGGCGGAGCTTCTCCGCCATCGCCGGGAGAGCTTCGAACAGATCGGGGCGCTGACCGACACCTACCCGTTCTCCTTTCCCGCCACCTCGACGGTTTCCGCGATCGTCGAACGGTACGGGAAGCTTTCGGCTGAAGACCTCGACCGGGCGCCCGCGATCGAAGCGGCGGCCGGCCGCGTGCTCGCCCTGCGCCTGCAGGGCAAGGCGGGGTTTCTGGACTTATCCGACGGGCTCGACCGGCTGCAGGTCTACGTGCGGATGGACGCCGTCGGCGAGAAGGGCTGGGCCCTGTTTCGCGCGCTCGATCTCGGCGACTGGATCGGGGCCACCGGACCGCTCTTTCGGACGCGAACCGGCCAGCTCTCGGTCAAGGCGCAGACGCTGACTTTCCTCGCGAAGTGCTTAAAGCCGCTTCCGGAGAAGTGGCACGGGCTAAAGGACGTCGAAGTTCGATACCGGCAGCGCTATCTCGACCTCGCGGTCAATCCGGAGTCGAGAGCGATCTTCGAGAAACGCGCCGCGATCGTGCGCGCGATCCGCCGTTTCCTGGATGGCCGGGGATTTCTCGAAGTCGAGACCCCGATGATGCAGCCGATGTCCGGCGGCGCGCTGGCGCGTCCTTTCGTGACGCACCACAACGCGCTCGATCTCGAGCTCTACCTGCGGGTCGCCCCCGAGCTTTATCTCAAGAGGCTCGTCGTCGGAGGGATCGAGCGCGTCTACGAGATCAACCGCAACTTTCGCAACGAGGGCATCTCGACGCACCACAATCCCGAGTTCACGATGCTCGAGTTCTATCAGGCGTACGCGCGCGCTTCCGACCTGATCGACCTGACGGAGGAGATGCTCTCCGGCCTGGTGCGGGAGGTGATTGGCGGAACTGTCACCACGTGGGGAGAACACTCGATCGACTGGTCGCCGCCGTATCGCCGGATCACGATGCGGGACGCCGTCCTCGAAGCCACGCGGGAGGACGCGCGCGGCCCCGTCCGGCCGGAGGAGCTCGCGACGGCGGAGGGGTTGCTCGGCGCAGCGCGCCGGTTCGGCGTGGAGAAGCCGGAGCGTTTCGCGGGCCAGAACGGGAAGCTCTTAGCCGAGCTCTTCGAGGCGGTCGGCGAAGCCGGGTTCATCCAGCCGACCTTTCTCCACGAGTTTCCGACGGAAATCTCGCCGCTATCCAAGCAGAACCCGGGCGACCCGGAGTGGGTGGACCGCTTCGAGCTCTATGCGGGAGGCATGGAGATCGCCAACGGCTTCTCCGAGCTGAACGATCCGGCGGAGCAGGAGCGGCGCTTCCTCGAACAGGCGAAGCAGAAGGCCGGCGGCGACACGGAGGCGATGCCGCTCGACAGCGACTACATCGAGGCGCTCTCTTACGGCATGCCGCCGACGGCCGGGGAGGGCGTCGGGATCGACCGCCTGACGATGCTCCTGACGGAGAAGGCGTCCATCCGGGACGTGATCCTGTTTCCGCTGATGAGGCCGAGATGAGGAGAGGCGGGAAACGGGAAACGGGAAACGGGAAACGACGGGGGCAACCCGATCGGGGCCGGGAATCGGGAATCGGGAATCGGAAATCGAAAGTAGGAGTCTGTCGGGACGGGGCGCGATTCGCGTGAAGTACGAATCTTTCGTCGCTCTGCGTTATCTCGCCACGTCGCGGCGCAGCGCTCATGTCGCGTTGATCTCGACGATCTCCATCGTGGGGCTCGGCGTCGGCGTCGCGGCGCTGGTCCTCTCGCTGTCGCTTCTCTCGGGATTTCAGGACCGCATCCGAAGTCAGATGTCGGACCGGAGTCCCCACCTCGTCGTTTCTCCGGAGCGCGGCGACCGGCTGCGCGACGCCGATCTCGTCAGCCGCGTTCTCGCCTCGGTGCCCGGTGTCGTCGCGACGCAGCCTTCGATCGAAGGACGCGGCTGGCTGTCGGATTCCGCCTCGCGGACCACGCTGCCCGTGCGGTTCAAAAACGCCGCCGCCGGCTCTCTTGCCGACGCCGAGGCCGGGGACGGTTATCCGCCAGCGCGGCTCGCCGCCTCCGTCGCGGGCCGTACCGGGTCGGAGCGGGGGAGCATCCTTCGCCTCCTCTCGTCTCGGACCCGACTCTCGCCGATCGGGCCCGTTCCCATCGCCGTCGCCGTGCGGGTCCGCGACATCCGCCGCGGCAGCCTCGTCGAGAAGCCCGCGGACGTCGAGCTGCCCGAAGCGACCGCGCGGCTTCTGTCGGGCATCACCTCCGGCGCGCGAGCCTGGGAGGCGAGGCTGACCGACGCCTCCGCCGCGGATCGCGCCGCCGCGGCCGTGCGCGCCGCGCTGCCGGCCGGCTACCGCGTGCAGACGTGGCGGGACTTGAACGCGCCGCTCGCCTTCGCGCTGCGCCTGGAAAAGGTCGTCATCTTCGCGACCGTCGCGCTGGTGATCGTGGTCGCGGCGCTCAACATTGTTTCCAACATCGCCCTCCTCGTCGTCGAGAAGAAGCGCGACCTGGGAGTCCTGACCTCGCTCGGCGCCGCCCCTTCCTCCCTGGCGCGGATCTACCTGACGCTCGGCGCGGCGATCGGTGCGGCCGGGACCCTCGGCGGCGTGCTCGTGGGCGTCGGCGCGTCGCTGATCCTCGACCGGTACCGCCTGGTGCCTCTCCCGGGAGACGTCTATCTCCTCTCGCACGTCCCCTTCGCGGTGCACCCGCTCGAGGTCGCGACCGTCGCTGTCTTCGCGTTCGCGACCGCGATCCTCGCCGCCCTGCTGCCCGCCCGCGCGGCGGCGCGTCTGGCGCCCGGGGAAGCCGTGAGGCTGTCGCGATGAGACGCCTTCCGCGCATGAACCTGTCCCCGGGCGGCCCCGGCCGCGCCCTCTGAGGCCTCTCCATGCTCGCCATTCATGCGGAGAGTCTTTCGAAGGTGTACGAGGGCGAAGGGGCTCCGGTCACGGTCTTCACGAACCTCTCGCTCGACGTCGCGGCTTCGGTGTTCGCGGCGGTCATGGGCCCGTCGGGCGTCGGCAAGTCCACGCTGCTGCATCTACTGGGTGGTATCGACCGGCCCGACTCGGGGCGTGTCGAGATCTTCGGGCACAGCCTCGAGGAGTTGAACCCGCGCGAGCGCGCGCGGTTCCGCAACGAGCGGATCGGCTTCGTCTTCCAGTTCCACCATCTTCTGCCGGAGTTCACCGCGGCGGAGAACGTGGCGTTCCCCCTGCGGATCGCCGGGATGGGAGCGGGGGAAGCCGCCCGGGGCGCGGCGGAGCTGCTCGACCGCGTGGGCCTCGGCGATCGAGGGCATCATCGGCCGCGAGCGCTCTCGGGCGGCGAGCAGCAGCGGGTCGCCATTGCCCGGGCTCTCGCGCGAGGCCCGGGACTCCTCCTGGCCGATGAGCCGACGGGCAATCTCGACGCCGAATCCGCCGCCGGGGTGTTCGCGCTGCTCGAGGAGCTTCATCGGGAGCGCGGAATGACGACCATTCTCGTCACGCACAACCCGGACCTCGCAAATCGCTGTGATAAAATCTACTTGATGTCGCGGGAAGGGATCTCTCCCGCACCGGGTTTCTCAGGTCGAGGGTCGCTGAACTGAGGCGTCTTTCGTTTCCAAGGGGCTCCGATGTTTGAGAAGTACAACGAGAAGGCGCGGCGCGCCCTCTTCTTCGCCCGGTACGAAGCTTCCAAGCTGGGCTCCAAGGTCATCGAATCCGAGCATCTGCTCCTCGGCATCCTCCGGGAGGGCGAGGACATCATCAAGGAGATCTTCTCGCGCTTCAACGTGAAGCCGGAGGAGGTCCGCCGGGAGATCGAAGGGGACCGGATCTTCGTCGAGCGCATCTCCTCGACGGCCGAGCTTCCTCTCTCCGAAGAGTCCAAGAAGATCCTCGCCTACGCCTCCCACGAGGCCGAATCGATGATGCACCCGTACGTCGGAACCGAGCACCTCCTGATCGGCCTCCTGCGGGTCGACGGCTGCGTCGCCGGCCGGCTCCTGACGGCGCGGGGGTTCAACCTCTACGGCGTCCGGGAGGAGACCATCTCGCTGATCAAGGAGCGCGAGGTCTCCAAGCAGAAGAAGGAGCTTCCGTTCCTCGCGGAGTACAGCCGCGACCTGACCTCGCTCGCCACGGGCGGCGGGTTCGACCCGCTGATCGGCCGCGAGAAGGAAGTCGAGCGGATCATCCAGATCCTGTCCCGGCGCACGAAGAACAACCCGATCCTCCTGGGCGAGCCGGGCGTCGGGAAGACGGCGATCGTCGAGGGCCTCGCGACGCGGATTGTCGAGGGCGCGGTCCCGATGTTTCTCGCGCAGAAGAAGATCCTCGCTCTCGATCTCTCCCTGATCGTCGCTGGCACCAAGTATCGCGGGCAGTTCGAAGAGCGTCTGAAGGGAATCATCCGCGAACTGCGGGAGAACCCCGACCTCATCATCTTCATCGACGAGATCCACTCGCTGATCGGCGCGGGTTCCGCCGAGGGGTCCCTGGACGCCGCCAACATTCTGAAGCCCGCCCTCTCGCGGGGCGAGGTCTCCTGCATCGGGGCGACGACCCTGAAGGAGTACCGCAAGTACATCGAGAAGGACCGCTCCCTCCTGCGCCGCTTCCAGGCCATCAACGTGACCGCGCCCTCGGAGGACGAGACCTTCGAGATCCTAGAGGGCGTCAAGGACCGGTACGAGCAGTTCCACAAGGTCCGCTATTCCGCCGAAGCGATCAAGACGGCCGTCTACCAGTCCAACCGGTACATCACCGACCGGTTCTTCCCCGACAAGGCCATCGACCTGCTCGACGAAGCGGGCGCCAAGGTGAAATTGAAGCGCGTCGCCGATACCCAGAATCTCCGCAAGCTCGAGGTCGAGACTCGCCAGATCGTCAAGGAGATGAAGAAGGCGATTTCGGACAAGGACTTCGAGAAGGCGGTCTTCCTCCGGGAACGCGAGATCGAGCTGAAGGAAGAGATCGAGCGGACCAAGACGCAGACCGCGGAACGGAGCGAGGCCACCCAGGAGGTCACCCGCCGCGACATCGAGGAGATCATCTCCTCCTGGACTGGGATCCCGGTGGCCTCCCTCGAGATGGAAGAGGCGGAGAAGCTCCTTCACATGGAAGACGCGCTGCGCCGGCGGATCGTGGGCCAGGAGGCCGCGATCATCGGCGTCTCCAAGGCGATCCGGCGCTCCCGCCTGGGCGTCAACAACCCCAACCGGCCGATGGGCTCCTTCATCTTTCTCGGCCCTTCGGGCGTCGGGAAGACCGAGGTCGCGCGGCGCCTCGCGGAGTTCCTCTTCGAGAACCCGAAATCGCTCGTCCGCTTCGACATGTCCGAGTACATGGAAAAGCACGCCGTTTCCAAGCTGATCGGCTCGCCTCCCGGTTACGTCGGGCACGAGGAGGGCGGCCAGCTCACCGAGCGGATCCGCCGCAACCCCTACAGCGTGATCCTGTTCGACGAGATCGAGAAGGCGCACCCGGACATCGCGAACCTGCTCCTGCAGATCCTCGAAGACGGGATCCTGACCGACGCGTACGGCAACGTGGTCGACTTCAAGAACACGCTCATCATCATGACGTCCAACATCGGGACGAAGTACCTGGTGAACCGGACGAGGCTCGGGTTCGGCGGGACGAAGGAGATTCAGAACAGCCGGGAGATCGAGGATCTGGTTTTGAAAGAGCTGAAACGCGACTTCTCGCCCGAGTTCATCAACCGGATCGATGAGACCATCGTGTTTCATCCGCTCGGCCGCGAGGAGCTCACGAAGATCTGCCGTCTCTTGATCGACGACGTGAACACCACGATCGCTTCGAAGGGCGCGAGCGTCGACGTCGACGACGCGGCCATTCAATGGCTTCTGGAGCAGAGCGGGGACGATCCCAACATGGGGGCGCGCCCGCTGCGGCGCTCGATCCAGAAGTATCTCGAAGATCCCGTCTCGGAGCTCCTGATCCAGTCTCGCGAGGAAAAACTCGATGCCATCGAAGTGCGCGTCGGTCCCGCCGGCCTGACGGTGATCGCCCGCGAACCGGAGCCGATCGTCCAGGACTGACCCGCCGATTCTTTTGCCCGCGTCGCGCACGCTCCGCTCATTTCGCAAGCCCCGCCGGAACGAAAGACACCCTATTCTCGTTTTGAATCACGGGCCGCGAGGACGGATCCGTAGCGAGGGGGTCGCCTTCTCACCGCAAGGGAGGAGCGAGCGAAGCGACGTGAAAAAGCGGAAGAAGGTAAGCTCCCCCCTCGTTTGGACAAACATCTCGATGTGCGCATGGAGTCTCGCTCCGGGAGCCGACAGCGGGTGGCAGGGCCAGGTGGCGGACGGTTCGGCTCTCCTCTCCGGCGGAGCGTCCCCGATTTGAGGTTCTTGAGGCGCTGGATCTTCCCGGGCGTTTTCGCCGCCTCCATCGCGGGCGGGCACGCCGCGGCGCAGACCCCGACTCCCGCCCCAGCCCCGGCGCCTGGCCGCCCGGCTGCCGCCGCCCCCGCGGCCCCGACCCGCGGGCCTGCCGCTTCTGCCCCCGCGCCCCTTCCCACACCCGCGGCCCCCGGGGCTCCTGCCGCCCCCCCGGCCCGGTCGGCTGCCCCTCCCGCCGCGGCGGCGACTCCCGTCGAGCCGAAGGACCGGATCGTCGGCATCCGGGTCGTCGGCTTCCAGACGGTCTCGCCGGACACGATCGCGCACTACCTCGGCGTGAAAGCGGGAGATCCCTACGACCCCGAAAAGATTCGCTCCAACTTCCAGGCGCTCTGGGACGTCGGCCTGCTCGAGAACGTTTCCGTCGAGGCCGAGCGGGGAGCGGAAGGCGTGACTCTGGTCGTCACGATCGAGGAACGCCCCACGATCAAGGAAGTCGAGTTCGTCGGGAACAAGAAGCTCTCGACCACCCAGATCAAGGACAAGCTGAAGGAGGGGAAGGCGGAGGTCAAGGCGGGCGTCCCCCTCTCCGTGAGAGACATCGCGAAGTCGCGCTCGATGATCGCCGACATCTACGCCGAGAACGGGTATCGAAGCGCGACGGTCGAATACCGGATCGACGACGTCTCGAAGACCGACAAGAAGGTCGTCTTCGTCATCGACGAGGGCGACAAGGTCAAGATCGCGGCCATCGTCTTCGAGGGCAACCATCTCTTCTCTCAGGTCCGCCTCCGGGCCACGATGAAGAAGACGAAGGTGAACACCTGGTTCCGGCTCCTGTCGGAGACGAGCACGACCTACAGCCAGGCGAACTACGAAGCGGACGTCGAAAGCCTCAAGGGCGCGTACCACGGGAAGGGATACAAGGACGTCGTCGTCAAGGACCCCATCCTGGGCGTGTTCGTGAAGAACCCCCAGGCGCCCGCCAAGAAGCAGAAGAAGAGGGTCCGCATCACGATCCCGATCGTCGAGGGCGATCAGTTCTTCACCAACCAGATCCAGCTCGTGAAGGTCAACCAGGCGGGCCAGCCGGTGGAAGGCGACGAGGCCTTCGTCGTGCCGAAGGACCGTATGATGCGCGAGTTCACGGATCTGCCGCCGGGATCGGTGTTGAACCGCGACTACCTGATCGAGGCCCTCTCGCGCATCGAGTCCCAGTACAAGACGCGCGGCTACATCTACTGGTTCGCGGACCCTGCCTATCGCGAGGCGGGCGGGCACAAGGTGGACGTCGACATCCGCCTCTACGAGGGGGAGAAGTTCTACCTCGGCCGGCTGGAAGTGCAGGGAAACACGACGACGCGCGACAAGGTCATCCGTCGGGAATTCGCGCTGGACGAGGGCGACATCATGAACATGGAGGCGGTCAAGAAGAGCCTCCAGAAGTTGCAGCAGCTCGGCTATTTCAAGGTGGGCGAGGAGCCGGATTTCAAGGTCCGCCCGGATGAAAAGAAGGTCGACCTCACCTTGAAGGGCACCGAGACCTCCAAGAACGAAGTGCAGTTCGGGGCGGGGTACTCCGCGCTCGACGGCTTCTTCGGGCAGTTCTCGTTCCAGACGCGCAACTTCCTGGGGCGGGGTGAAGTTCTCGGCGCCTCGGCCCAGCTCGGCCGGATCTCCAACTACTACGACCTGTCCTACACGGTCCCCTGGTTCATGGACAAGAACCAGACCGTCGGAACGTCGCTCTTCAAGCGGAACGTGACGTATCTGAACATCGACGAGCGGCGCACCGGCGGGACGGCCTTCTACGGCAAAGGACTCGGCCTGTTCGACAGCTGGTCGGTCCTCTATCAATACGAGGACGTCAAGTCGAACTTTCCCGTGCGAGGCGCGGCGGTTCCGCCCGGCCAGCCCGTTCCTCCGGACAAGTTCACGCAGGTGGTCGGGAAGACTTCTTCCTTCACCCCGGGTTACCGATTCGACAGCCGCAACGATCCGTTCGACCCGAACGCCGGGCACCGGTTCTACCTGACCACCCAGGTGGCGGGCAGCTACCTCGGGGGCAGCGTCGACTTCTTGAAACCCCTGATCGGCGGATCGATCTACATCCCCGTCAGGATTCCCCGGCACTCCTACATCGCGTTGAACGGCGAGGCGGGATACGTGCGGCCCTATGGCGGCCAGGGCGTCCCGATCTACGAGCGGTTCCAGCTGGGCGGCGAGCAGAGCTTGCGAGGATTCCGGGCGGGCTCTGTCCTGCCCCTGGACAAGAACCAGCAGGTCTTCACGGACGAGGACGGCCGCATTCTCGGCGGCAACAAGTACTTCGTGCTGAATGGGGAGTACGTGTTCGCCAGCATCGGCCCGGCCAAGCTGCTCGCTTTCGGCGACGTGGGCAACTCGTTCCACGAGAGCCAGAACATCGGCCTGACGGGCATCCGGACGTCGGTCGGCGTCGAGCTTCGAATCTTCCTGCCGATCTTCCAGGCGCCGCTGCGGTTCATCTACTCGTTCAACCTGAGCCCGAAGAGTCCCATCGACCAGTTCGGCTTCCCGATCGAGAGTCTGAAGGACAAGAGGCGCGGATTCGACTTCTCGATCGGGCGGACGTTTTAGCGGTCCCTCGACGGGACCGTAAGGGAGCAGGCGGCCGCGCGGGTAACAGCCCATGGCGTAGATAGGGGAGTCGCGCTGAAGGCGCGGGTTCCGGGTGCGCTCGACCCCCGGAATGGAGCCGTTTTCCGGCTGTTGTAGCCCCCGGGGAGTCTGCTACTATTTCGCGTTCTCGCCGCCCACGATTACGTTTAAGGAGCTTGGAATGAAACGCATTGCCCTTTCCATCCTGACGGCGGGCGTCACGGCTGTCGCCGCCGCTCAGACGGGCGCCACGGCCCCGGCCGCGGGCGCCGTCTCCGGGAGCGGCTTCTCCGGGCCCGTGGCCATCATCAACTCCCAGCGCCTGGCGCTGGAGTCGGCCCCGGGCAAGGAAGCCTACGGCCGCCTGAAGAAGCTGTCGGACCAGAAGAAGGAAGAGCTCGACAAGGTCGAAAAGGATGCCCGGGACCTCGTCCAGAAGTTGAACGACCAGGGTCAGTCCATGCCCGCCGACAAGCGCGAGGCACTCGAGAAGCAGGCCGACGATCGGCAGAAGGCCTGGAAGCGGATGCAGGAGGACGCCCAGAAGGACCTGCAGGAAGCCGAGAAAAAGGAGATGGGCTCGCTCGAGGGCCGCATCGGTCCGATCGTGAAGGACTTCTTCAAGGAGAAGCGCTACGCCGTCGTCCTCGACTCCCGCGCCGGCATCATCTACGCGGACGAAGCGACCGACGTCACCGACGAGGTTTTAAAGCGGATCAATACGACCGTCGCTCTTCCGAAGCCGGCGGGCGCGACGGGCGCCGCGGCCCCGAAGGCTCCGGCGGGCTCGACCGGTCCCGCAGCGTCGAAGCCTCCGGCCGGCACCGCCGCCGCGCGGCCGACGCCCGCCCCCGCCGCGAAAAAGCAGTAACCGGGGTTTACACTGCCCCTGGTGAAGCGCGCATCCGGGGGGCGATCGGCAGGAAAGAGCCGCGGGGCCGCGAAGTCCCGCGGCCTTTTTTTTACCCTGGCCGAGGTGGCGGAAGCCGTCGGCGGGCGCGTCGTGGGAGACCCGCGACTCAGGCTGACGGGGATCGAGGCCCTGGATCGCGCGGAGGCCGGGGACCTCTCCTGGCTCGCCGATCCCCGCCGCGTCCGGGAAGCGGCCGAGAGCCGCGCGGGAGCGCTCCTGGTGGCGCTCGAGGAGCAGGCAAGCGGCCGGCCGGCGGTCGTCGTGAGAAACCCGACGGCCGCCTTCGCCGCCTGGCTCGAGCGGCTGCGCCCGCAGACGCGCCCGCGCGCGGGCGTCTCGCGCGAGGCCCGCGTCGACGCCACGGCGAAGATCGGGAAGGGCGCGTCCGTCGCGGCCGGCGCCACCGTGCAGAAGGGCGCCAGGGTGGGCGCCCGCGCCGTGCTCTCTCCCGGGAGCTTCGTCGGCGAGGCAGCGGAGATCGGCGAGGACTCGTGGCTCTACCCGAACGCCGCCGTTCTCGCGGGATGCCGCGTCGGGGCGCGGTGCGTGCTCCACACCGGCGCGGTGGTGGGTTCCGACGGTTTTGGTTACGTCTGGGACGGTGAGAAGCACCGCAAGATTCCCCAGGTCGGGATCGTACGGGTGGAAGACGACGTCGAGATCGGCGCGAACTCCGCGATCGACCGCGCGACGCTGGGAGAGACGGTCATCGGCCGCGGCACCAAGATCGACAACCTCGTGCAGGTCGGCCACAACGTCGAAGTCGGCGAGCACTCCATTCTCTGCGGGCAGGTCGGAATCGCGGGGTCCGCCCGGCTCGGGGCGCACGTCACTCTCGCGGGACAGGCCGGGATCGGCGACCACGCGAGGCTGGGCGATGGAGCGATCGCCACCGGCCAGGCCGGCATCCCGTCCCGGGCCGTCGTGCCGGCGGGGGCCGTCCTTTCGGGCTATCCTCCCGCTCCGCACCGCGAGTTCTTGAAGCGCGCGGCGCTGATCGCGCGGCTGCCTGAGCTCGTCGAGCGGCTCGAGAGGCTCGAGAAGTCGGCCGGGTTCGGCCGCGGAAAGGGAGAGTAGCGTGGAGCTCGGAATCCTCGAGATCATGAAGATCCTCCCGCACCGTTATCCCTTCCTGCTCGTCGACCGCATCCTGGAGCTCGAGGCCGGAAAGCGCGTCGTCGGGATCAAGAACGTGACGTTCAACGAGGAGTTCTTCCTCGGCCATTTTCCCGGCAACCCGGTGATGCCCGGCGTGCTGATCGTCGAGGCGATGGCGCAGGTCGCCGGGGTGGGACTTCTCGGCGTCCTTCCGGAAGAGGAGCGCAAGCTGCTGTACCTGACCGGAGTCGACCGGTGCAAGTTCCGCCGCCCGGTCGTGCCCGGCGACCAGCTCCGTATCGAGGCGGAGATCCTGGCCGTCAAGTCGCGGCTCTGCAAATGCCGCGCGCGCGCCACCGTCGAAGGGGCGCTCTGCGCCGAGGCGGAATTGACGTCGGCTCTGGTGGCGCGGTCGTGAGCGCCGAGGTCCATGCGACGGCGATCGTCTCGCCGAGCGCGACCCTCGGGGAGGGCGTCGAGGTCGGTCCGTACGCCGTCGTCGGCGACCACGTGCGCCTCGGAAACGGCACGCACGTCGGCGCTCACGCCAACATCTCGGGGCCGGCGGAGTTCGGCGAAGGGAATCGGATCTTTCCGCACGCGGTCCTCGGGCTCGAGCCGCAGGACCTGAAGTACCAGGGAGAGCCGACTCGCCTCGTCGTCGGCGCGCGCAACGTCTTTCGAGAGTTCATGACGGCGCACCGCGGCACGGTGACCGGGCGCGGAGAGACCGTGATCGGCGACGACGGCTACTTCATGTCGTACAGCCACATCGCGCACGACTGCCGCATCGGGTCCCGCGTCGTGTTCGCCAATTGCGCCGCCCTCGCCGGCCACGTGGACGTGGGCGACCACGCGACTCTCGGGGCGTTCGCGGCGGCGCACCAGTTCATCCGGATCGGCAACCACGCGTTCGTCGGCGCCTATGCGCAGCTGCGTCAGGACGTGCTCCCGTTCTGCAAGACGGACGGCATCGACGCGACGACCTACGGCATCAACGCCATCGGGCTGAAGAGGAGCGGGTTCGAGGACGATCGCATCGAGGCGCTTCAGAAGGCCTACCGGCTCCTGATCAAATCGAAGCTCAACACGACGCAGGCTCTGGAGCGCATCGCGACGGAGCTTTCGGGGCACCCGGACGTCGACGACCTGGTGCTGTTCATCCGGGGGAGCAAGCGGGGCTTCCACAAGTGACGCCGGGGGCGGGCGCGACGGAGGGAGGCCCCTCCGCGCGAGAGGTGCGGGTGGCGGTCGTCGGCGTCGGCCATCTCGGACGCCACCACGCCCGCATCGCGGCGTCTCTCCGGGGCGTCCGGTGCGTTGGCGTCGTCGACCGGCACCCCGGGCGCGCGCGCGAGGTGGGGGCGGAGTTCGGGGTCCCGGTCCTCGCGTCCCTCGAGGAAGCCGCCGGCGCCGCCGAGGCCGTCATCATCGCTACGCCGACGGTCAGCCATGCCGAGATCGCCCGAACGCTGCTGGCGCGGGGCTGCGACGTTCTCGTCGAGAAGCCGATCACGACGACGGTGGGGGAGGCCGACGCGTTGCTCGCGGAGGCGCGCGCTCGAGGCCGGGTCGTTCAGGTCGGCCATGTCGAGCGGTACAACCCGGCCGTCCAGGCCGCGCTCGCGCTGGCGGCGGATGTCCGCTTCGTCGAGATGCACCGCCTCGGCATTTTCACGCGCCGCAGCCTCGACGTCGACGTGGTGCTGGATCTCATGATCCACGACCTGCAGATCGTGCAGGCTCTCGTGGGCAGGCCGGTCGAAGAGGTTCGTGCGGTCGGAATGCCGGTGCTCACCTCCACCATCGACATCGCCAACGCCCGCATCGCCTTCGAAGGCGGCTGCGTCGCGGTCCTGACGGCGTCGCGGGTGTCCTCGGACAAGGTGCGCCGGTGCGAGATCTTCGCGCCCGCCCTCTCCCTGTCCGTCGACATGCAGGCGCAGTCGGTGCGCGCCTATCGATTGTCGCGGGAGACCGGCGAGCCGGAGATCGTCGGAAGCTCCGTCGCCGTCGAGAGGGAAGAGCCGCTGGCGCGTGAGATCTCGGACTTCGTCCGCGCCGTCCGGGAACGGGCGGCGCCCCTCGTCTCGGGCGAGGTCGGCCGCGAGGCGCTCGTGCTGGCGTCCCGGGTCCAGGAGGCCATCGAGCGCCAGCGCGCGGTCGCGGAAGGAGTGCGCGTGTGAAGAGAAAACCGGCCCGGGTCGGCCTGATCGGCGGAAGCGGCGTCTACGACCTGTCTGGAATCGAAGACCTCAGTGAGGAGAAGGTCGAAACGCCGTTCGGCCAGCCGTCAGACTCCTACTTCACGGGCACGCTCGGGGGAGTCGCGGTCGCGTTCTTCTCGCGGCACGCCCGCGGCCACAAGTTCTCGCCGACCGAGATCAACTACCGGGCGAACATCTGCGGCTTCAAGATGCTCGGCTGCGATGCCCTCTTTTCGGCGTCCGCGGTCGGCAGCCTGCGGGAGGAGATTCTACCGCGGCACGCCATGGTGCCCGATCAGTTCATCGACCGCACCCGGCACCGCGCCGACACGTTCTTCGACCGGGGCATCGTGGCGCACGCCGGCTTCGCCGACCCGGTCTGCCCCTCCCTCGCGGACGCCCTCGAAGCGAGCGCGAAGGAGTCCGGCATCGCCGTGCGCCGGGGAGGCACCTACGTGTGCATCGAGGGGCCGCAGTTCTCGACTCGCGCGGAGTCGCGGCTCTACCGCTCGTGGGGCGCCGACGTGATCGGGATGACGAACCTGACCGAGGCGCGGCTGGCGCGGGAGGCGGAGCTCTGCTACGCGACTTTGGCGCTCGTCACGGACTACGACTGCTGGCGCGATGCCGAGGAGCCCGTCACCGTGGAAGCGATCCTCGCGGTGCTGTCCGAGAACGCGACCGGAGCGAGGCGCGCGATGCGGGCCGCCGTGGCCAAAGTCTCGGCGGACCGCAACTGCGGCTGCCGGGACGCGATGCGGTATGGAGTCCTGACCGACCGCAAGGCGCTCTCCGAGGAGACGCGCCGGCGGCTGGCGCCGATCGCGGGGCGGTACCTCTGAGCGCCTCCGAGCCCGCATCCGGGGCCGCGGATCTGCGCCTGCGGCCCGGCCGCGTCGTGGTCACCGGATCGGTCGCGTTCGACTACCTCATGACGTTCCCAGGCCACTTCGTGGAGCACCTGATCCCCGACCAGCTCTCCCGGCTGTCGGTCTCCTTCCTGGTGGACGAGATGCGCCGGGTCGAGGGCGGATGCGCGGCCAACATCGCGTACGGGCTCGCGCTCCTCGGCGAGCGCCCTCTGCTTTTCGCGACCGCCGGACCCGACGCCGAGGCCTACCGCGACCGCCTCGGAAAGGAGGGCGTGGACGTCTCCGGGCTGAAGCTGTGCCCGGACGTGTTCACGGCGTCCTTCTTCGTGTCGACGGACCTCGACCAGAATCAGATCGCTTCTTTCTACACGGGCGCGATGGCACGGGCCCGGGACCTGTCGATCGCGGCGCTCGACGCGTCCGACTGCGCGGTTGTGCTGATCTCCCCGAACGATCCGGAGGGGATGGCGCGGTACGCGCGGGAGTGCCGGTCGGGCGGGATTCCCTTCATCTACGACCCGAGCCAGCAGGTGGCCCGCTTGACCGGGGAGGATCTCGCCCGGGGGCTCGAAGGGGCGGCCATCCTGATCGCCAACGACTACGAAATGGGGATCCTCACGCAGAAGACCGGTTGGACGGCGCCCGAGATCGAGGCCCGGGTCCCGGTCGTGATCGAGACTCACGGGGCGGAGGGCTCGACGATCGTTCTCTCGGGCCGGGAGCGCCATCGCATTCCGGCCGCCCGTCTCGAAGGGGACGCCCTCGACCCGACCGGGGTGGGCGACGCGTTCCGCGGCGGCCTCGTGC
This sequence comes from Thermoanaerobaculia bacterium, assembly GCA_038203955.1. GTDB lineage: Bacteria > Acidobacteriota > Thermoanaerobaculia > UBA5066 > Gp7-AA6 > JALYUA01. Next base: position 58,730 of record JBBRDK010000001.1, read on the forward strand.
GGGGAATACGCGCGGGCTTGTCCTGGGAGATCGCCGGCCGGATGGGAAGCATCGCAGCGGTCTTCGGCCTGGAAGCGCAGGGCCCCCAGCCGCCGCGCTACCCGATCGCGCGCTTCATAAAGCGCTACGAATCCAACTTCGGCAAAGAACCGGAACTGGAGACTCTGCGGAGAAATCAGCCTTAGGTCCCGACCGAGATCTGTAGTCTTCCTTTCGATTCCCGATTCCCGATTCCCGATTCCCGATTCCCGATTCCCGATTCCCGATTCCCGATCTAGTTGACCGCGGAGTACCGCGGCCGTCTCGCTCCCGTTGGTCGCTCGGCTCCCGTTTCCCGGCCGTGCCCCGGCAGGTGCTAACATCCTCCCTCTTCAAAGAGGATCCGATCCTTGAACAGCCGTCGTGTCGTCCGCGGTATGGGCCCAGCCCTCTTCGCCCGGGAGGTCGAGGGGGAGGCTGACGCGTCGAAGCTGCGGATCACGGTCGTGTGCGCCCGCTGGAATCCGACCGTCACGGACGCTCTTCTCTCCTCCGCGCTCGGAGCCCTCGCGGAATGCGGCGCGAAGCCGGGGAACGTGATGGTCGTCCGTGTCCCGGGCGCCTTCGAGCTGCCGGCCGCTTCCCGCCTCGCTCTCGCCTCGAAGACCTGCGATGCCGTCGTCGCTCTCGGGGCGATCGTGCGCGGCGAGACCACTCATCACGAGGTCCTGGGAAATGCCGTGGGCGCTGCGCTCGCGTCTCTCTCCGCGGAGACGGGCCGGCCGATCGGATTCGGCCTGTTGACCTGCGAAACCATGGAACAGGCCCGGGCCCGCACGGGCAAGGGCGCGGAAGCGGCGGAGGCGGCGGTCGAGATGGCCAACCTCCGGCGCCGGATGCGGGCGAGCTGATGGGGGCGCGGCGCAAGGCGCGGGAGCTCGCGCTCCAGATGCTTTTCGAGAACGACGTGGCCGGCACCGCTCCCCAGGAGATGTTCGACCGCAGCTCGGACCTGCAGAAGGCGTCCGCGACACTGCGCGATTTCACCGAGCGGCTCGTTTCCGGGACGCTGACCCGCCGCGAAGAGCTCGACGAGATCATCACCCGGCAGGCGGACCACTGGCGCCTGGCCCGCATGCCGATCGTCGATCGCAACATCCTGAGGCTCGCCCTCTTTGAGCTCCTCCACGAGCCGGCCACCCCGCGGCCCGTGGTGATCGACGAAGCGCTCGAAATCGCCAAGCGGTTCTCCACACCCCGGTCCTCGCAGTTCATCAACGGCATCCTGGACGGGGTGCTGAAGTCCCGGCCCGGCGAAGGTCCGGCGGCGTGACCGGGCGCGCCGGCGCCCTGTTCGCCTGCGCCCTCGGGATCGCCGGAATCGCGGGAATCGCCGGAGCGGGGGAGCAGTCCGCCGCGTACCGCGCGTCGGGAACGGACGCGCGCCTGTTCGATCAGTACGACAACGACGGGTATTCGATGGCGGTCGTCGCCATGGAAGGCTCGCTCGAGCTGCGCGTGCGCGTCTCGGATGCCCCTCTCGAGAGCTCCGCTCCGTTTCCGACGGGCGCAAGGCGCGAGACGACGCTCCCGCCAGCGCCGGACCGCGACGCGTTCGCGGCGCGCCTCGCTCAGGGCAGCCGCACCGCCGCCGAGGCGGTGCGCCGGGTCCTGTTCGGCGTCGCCTCGGAGATCCGGTACGACCCGGACCGCCTGCGCAATCAGGAGCCGGCCGCGGTCTTCGCTTCGAAGCGCGCGTACTGCGTGGGATTCAGCGAGCTCGCGGTCGACCTGCTCCGGAGACTCTCGATCCGGGCGCGCACGGTCCAGGGCGTGCTGCGCGCGGACCCCGGCGCCGATCGATACGACCCGCAGATCGAAGGCGTCTATCACCGGTGGATCGAGGTCTTCTATCCCGACCGCGGCTTCGTGTTCTCGGATCCCGCCGGATCGGTCAACGGGGTGGACGCGCGCTACCTTCCGTTCGACCGCCGCTCCCTCCGCCGGCCGCGCGCGCTCCGGCTCGAGGGACTGGAGTCCCCGGCCGGCGCGCTCGCATACGAGACCGTCCGGGCCGGGAAAGCGACGCTCCGTATTCGGAGATAGGTCGACCGGAAACCCTCCCCGACTCTGCCCAAACCCGGGACGGGAGAGGATTGCGCGTTAGCCTCTATCGCGCAGCGAGCGGGTGCGACGGAGTATATTGGCCGGCCCGACATGGCGGAAAGATACGACCCGATCGAGCTGGACAGGAAGTGGCAGCGCCGCTGGGAAGACGCCGGCGTTGCCTTCGTCGACACGTCCGACGGCGCGGACAAGTTCTACATGTTGAACATGTTTCCCTATCCCTCCGGAAGCCGTCTCCACGTCGGGCATGGCCGCAACTACATTCTCGGCGACGCCCTCTACCGGCGGGAGAGGATGGCGGGCCGCCGCACGTTGAACCCGATGGGCTGGGACGCCTTCGGCCTGCCGGCGGAGAACGCCGCCATCGCGGGCGGCGTCCCGCCCCGGGAATACACGACCGGCAACATCGCGCGGATGAAGGAGCAGCTGAGGAGTCTCGGCTTGCTCTACGACTGGTCCAAGGAGCTGGCATCGTGCGACCCGGCCTACTACCGCTGGAACCAGTGGCTCTTCCTCCGGATGTGGGAGCGCGGGCTCGCCTACCGCAAGACGGCTCCCGTGAACTGGTGCCCGGGTTGCCGCACCGTCCTGGCCAACGAGCAGGTGGTCGACGGCCGCTGCGAGCGCTCGGGAGACGCGGTCGAGATCCGCGACCTCACGCAGTGGTTCTTCCGGATCACGGACTACGCCGAGCGGCTCCTCGCGGGGCTCGAGACCGTCGAGTGGCCGGAACGCGTCAAGGTCATGCAGCGCAACTGGATCGGGCGGTCGGAAGGCGCGGAAGTGTTCTTCCGCGTGGACGCGCTGGCGGAGCCCATACCCGTCTTCACGACGCGGCCGGACACGCTCTTCGGCGCGACGTTTCTCGCGCTCGCTCCGGAGCACCCCGCCGCGGCGCGCCTCGCGCAGCGGTCCCCTTTCTCGGGAGACCTGACGCGTTTCATCGAGCGGGTGCGGCGCAGCTCCCGGCTCGAGCGCGAGTCGGAGACGGGGGAGAAGGAGGGGATGGACACGGGGATCACCGCGTTGAACCCGGCGACCGGCGAGACGATCCCGGTCTGGCTCGCCAACTTCGTTCTCCCCGACTACGGCACCGGCGCGATCATGGGGGTGCCGGCGCACGACCAGCGGGACTTCGAGTTCGCGCGCCGGTACGGGCTTCCGATCCGGCCGGTCTATCGGTCGAACGCTCCGGACGCTCCCGAGCCCGACCCCGACGCCATGACGTCGGCCGTCCCGCACGGAGGCGTTCTCTACCGGTCCGGCGACTGGAACGGAACGGCAAACGGGCCCGCCGCGGTCTCGAAGGCGATCGACTGGATCGAGGCGCGCGGACTCGGCCGGGGCCGGGTGGGCTACCGGCTCCGCGACTGGCTCATCTCGCGGCAGCGCTACTGGGGAACGCCGATTCCGGCGGTGCATTGTCCCGACTGCGGCGTGCTGCCGGTGCCCGACGACGAGCTCCCGGTCCTTCTGCCCGAAGACGTCGCTTTTCGCGGAGCGGAAGGAAATCCTCTCGAGCAGTCCGAGGCGTTCGTTGCGACGTCCTGCCCCGGCTGCGGCGGCCCGGCGCGCCGCGAAACGGACACGATGGACACGTTCGTAGACTCGTCCTGGTACTACCTCCGTTTCCTAAACCCGGGGGATTCGAGCCGGATGGTCGACTCCGAACGCGCGGCGAAATGGATGCCGGTCGATCAGTACGTCGGGGGCATCGAGCACGCGATCCTCCACCTCCTCTACGCGCGCTTCATCTGCCGCGTCCTGAAGGACCTCGGTCTGGTGGAGCTCGAGGAGCCGTTTGCGCGGCTGTTCAACCAGGGAATGATCACAAAGTTGAATCCCGCGTCGGGGAAGATCGAGAAGATGTCGAAGTCGCGCGGCAACACGGTCTCTCCCGACGAGCTCATCGCCCGGTTCGGAGCGGACACGGTGCGCGTCTACACCCTGTTCATCGGCCCGCCGGAGAAGGAATCGGAGTGGTCGGAGGAGGGCGTGGCGGGGGCGTGGCGCTTTCTGCAGCGTGTGCACGACGTCTGCGCCCGCGCGGAGGCGCTGCCTGCGGGCGAGCGCGCCGCGGATTCTCCGCTGACGCGTCTCGCGCACCGGACGATCCAGCGCGTGACCGAAGATGCGCAGCGCTTTCACTTCCACACCGCGGTCGCCGCGCTGATGGAGTTTCAGCGGGGGATGGCGGAAGCGCTCGACTCGGGCGCCGAGGCTCCCGGCACGGTCCGCTGGGCCGCCGAGACTCTGGCCCAGTTACTTCATCCGGTCGCGCCGCATCTGACGGAGGAGTGGTGGGAAAGGTTCGGCCACCGCACGTTTCTGCTCGACTCTTCGTGGCCCGCCTTCGACTCCTCACTCGCGACGACGGAGCGGGTCACTCTCGTCGTCCAGGTCAATGGAAAGGTCCGCGGCCGGCTCGACGTCGAGCGGGGAGCGCCGGAGCCGGACGCCCTCGCCTTAGCGCGCGCCGACGAGAAGATTCGGACGTGGATCGACGGGAAGGAGATCGCCCGCACCGTCTACGTGCCCGACCGGCTGTTGAACCTGGTCGTGCGGTGAGGGGCGGCCGGGGGCCGGAAATCGGGAGTCCGGACCTCCCTTCGATTCCCGATCTAGTTGACCGCGGAGTACCGCGGCCGTCTCGCTCCCGTTGGTCGCTCGGCTCCCGATTTCCGATTCCCGGCTCGCTCCTCGTGGTTCTCTTAGCGGCGTCCGCGGCCGGCTGCGGGTACTCGCTCGTCGGGACGAGCTCGACCCTTCCGGCTTCGATCAAAGTGGTTCAATTCGAGACGCTGCTCAACCAGACGTCGCGCGTCGGGGTCGAGCAGCGACTCTCCCGCGAGATCGCGCGGGAGCTCGCCAGCCGCGGCCGGTTTTCCGTGCAGTCGGCGGCGGCGGGCGCCGACGCGAGCTTGACGGGAGCCGTGATCGGCTTCGACCTCTATCCGATCGCCTTCGACGAGCAGGGACGGTCCAAGGAATATCAGGTCCGCATCACCGCGCGAGTCTCCTTGAAGAGCATCGCCGACGAGAAGGTCCTCTGGGAGAACCCGTCCTACTCGTTCCAGGAAAACTACACGTTCTCTACGAGCGCCGCCTCCTACGTGGATCGGGAGAATGAGGCGATCGAGCGGGTGGCGGAGCGGTTCGCGGAGAGCCTGGTCGCGAACCTGCTGGAAGGGTTCTAGCGAGTTGTCGGTCGTCAGTTTTCAGTTCTGAGTCGCCGGTGTCTCGGATCCCATCCAGATAACTGATAACTGATAACTCTCTTCACTTCCCCGCCGCGGCCTTCTTCGCCAGGCGAGACTTGTAACGGGCCGCCGCGTTGCGGTGGATGACGCCCTTCTTCAGCGCCTTGTCGATCTCCGAGACGGTCTGCGGGACTTTCGCCGCGGCGTCCGCGGGGGCCGTCGCGCGGTGGTCCTTCAGAGACGTCCGCAGCCTCGAGCGGACGCCGCGGTTCTTCGCCTGCCGTTTCGCGGTCTGCCGGATCCGTTTTTCAGCGGACTTGATGTTGGCCATGGGGTCTTCGCTCCTGGTCTTTCGATGTGAAAGGGCTCCGGCAGGGGGCGCTCTCGCCCCGCCGGAGCCCGATGGTGATTCGTCCGGGCGCCGACTCTATCGAACTTCGACGCCGAGACTCTTCAATTTCGCCCGCGCCAGGCGCGCCTCTTCGGCCGAGGGGTACTCATGAATGGCGTACTGAAGCTCGACGACCGCCTCGGCCTTCTGCCCGAGCTCCAAGAGCGCGTAGCCCTTCTTGAGAAAAGCCGCCGCCGCCTTGTCGCTCTTGGGCCATTGTTTCAAGACCTTGTCGAAGTCGCTGATCGCCTCTTTGTACTTCTTCTGCGCGTAGCGGCTCTCGCCGATCCAGTACTGGGCGTTGTCGGTGAGATCGGTCGTCGGGTAGGTGTCGATGTACTCCTGGAACCCCTGGATGGCGAGCGCGTAGCGGCCTTTTCCGTAATCTCCGTACGCGGCATCGTAGAGCTCGGAAGGGGAGGGGCGTCCGCCGCCCGCTCCGGACGGCGCTCTCACGACCGCCGTGTCGGAGGCCGGAGCCGGCTGGAGAGGTCCGGGCTTGCCGGGGCCGGGTGAGGCGTAGGGAGACGACGTGGAAGGCGAAGCCGAGGAGTTCCCGCGCATCCGCACGAGGTCCCCCTGAGTCTCCGCGATCTGCTGAGAGAGCTGCGAGAGGCGCCGGTTGGTGTCCTCGAGCTTGGCCTCGAGCTGTTCCATCTTCGTGGTCAGCTCCCCGAGCCGCACGCCGGTATCCGCGTTGCTCTTCAGAAGCTGGCTCGTCTGAGCCGCGACGCTCGTGTTCAGCTTCGCGACTTCTTCCTTGCTCGAGGATTTGCGCTCGAGGGCCTGTATCTGCGTTTCGATGTCCGTCATCTGGCGGTGGAGGCCTTCGATGTCGCTCGAGGAGACGCAGCCCGCTCCCGCCAGCACGGCCGACAGGAGCAGGGCGGAGAGGGTGAGAGAACGCCGGGGAAAGGTCATCTCTTATTTCGCCGTGAAGAGAAAGTGCGCGCGGCGATTCTGCTGCCAGCACTCTTCGGACTCGGCGTTGCAGAAGGGGCGCTCCTTGCCGTAGGAGACGGTGCGGATCCGGGAGCCGTCGATCCCGAGCGACGTCAGGTATTCGCGGGCGGCATTCGCGCGGCGGTCTCCGAGCGCGAGGTTGTATTCCGTGGTGCCCCGGCTGTCGCAGTGGCCCTCGATCAGAAACTGCGTCGTCGAATGGCCCTTCAGCCAGGTTGCGTTCGCCGCCAGCGCGGTGCGCGCGTCATCGCGGAGGTCCGCCTGGTTGTAGTCGAAGAACGCGTCCTGCAGGTATCCGCGGCGGTTCATCTCCTCGACGCTCCCGGGCAAGGCGTCGCTCGCGACGTCCTGCGGCGTGCGGTTGGAGGGCGGCGACACGCGCGTCTCCCCGGGCGACGTCGGCGATTCCGACGCCGATCTGGCCGATTCTGTGGTGGTGGGGGGCTTCTTCTTGCATGCGGCAAACGGCAGCATCGCTGCCAGGACGAACAGCACCGCGGTGGGCTTGGTCCAGTTCCTCTTCATTCCCGTCTCCTTGTTCTTAAAGCGGCTTGCGCGAGCGAACGCGGGAGCCTGAATTTATAACAATACGAGTCTTTTACGCAGGTTAAGGCAGCCAGACAGGTTGCATGTTCGAGCCGCCTCCGTTCGTCAGCTGGCGCTTGTTCTTCCCGTCTGCCGCGTCCATCGTGTAGATCTGGGTGGACCCCGCGCGTCGGGCCTGAAAAACGATCTTCGTGCCGTCGGGCGACCAGGCGGGGTGCCCGTTGGCGCCGTCCGACGTCAGCTGGACCGTGTTTCCGGTCGCGAAATCCATCACGCAGATGTTGAAGTCCCCCTCGTTGCGGCAGGCGAAGGCGATCTTGTCGCCCTTCGGGGACCAGGCGGCCTCGTCGTTCCAGTTTCCCGCAAACGTCATGCGCCGCGAGCCCGTCCCCTCCGCGTCCATCACCCAGATCTGGGGAGTCCCCGTCTGGTCGGACGTGTAGAGGATCTGGCGCCCCGTCGGCGACCAGTCCGGAGAGGCCTCGAGGGCGCGTGTGCTGGTCAGGCGGCGGAGGCCTCCGCCGCCGGCGTTCATCACGTAGATGTCGGGGTTTCCTTTGGATGAGCCGGAAAACGCGATGAGCGAGCCGTCGGGCGAGAGCGCCGGCGAGGCGTTCAGCTCGAGGCCCGTGGACAGCTCGCGCTGTCCGCTGCCGTCGGCGCTCATCGTCCAGACCTGCGGGTAGCGGTGGACGTAGCTCGTGAACACGACCTTTCCCGCGTGCGCATCCGGGTTCAAGACGAGCGAGTGGTGATTGGTGAGCCGCCGCGGGTTGCGGCCGTCGAAGTCCATCGCGTAGATCTCCTTCGTCCGGGCCCCGTCGCGGTCCGAGACGAAGAGGATCGTCGAGAGAAACGACCCCGCCTGACCCGTGAACTCCTTGATCAGGTCGTTGGCCAGCGTGTGCGCGATCCTCTCGACGTAGGTCGCCCCGCCGGAGTAGCGCCGGCCGAAGATGAGCTTCCGCGACTTCAGGTCCCAGACGCGCGCTTCGACGGAGACGCGGTCCCCGGCGACGTCGCCCCGCGTGTCGACTAAGACCTCTGCGCCCGTCGAAAGCCACCGCCCGGCAGCCTCGGAACCGGCGACGTCGCGGGAGCCGGACGGCTCCGTGCGGGCGTCCGTCACGACGAAGGCGTTCGAATACTCGAGGTCCGAGCGCAGCGTCGCGGTGAAGGGCTCCGAGACGCGCGATTGGAGCGCCGCGACCCCGGGGGCTAAGAGGGGCGGGACGGCCATCGACATCTTCCGCCCGCTCGGGCCGGTGATGACGATGACGCCTCCCTCCGGCCTCGGCGCGGCGGGCGCCGGCGGGGGGGTCTGCGCGGCCGCCGCGGCTGCGAGGCCCGCGAGGAGAAGGGCGGCCCATCCACGAAAAGGCAGCGTCCGTCTCACTCGAAGAGCACCGAGAGCCCGACGTGGCTCGACTGGAACTCCGAGGGAAGCGGTGGAAGAGGCGAAGAGGCGAGGACGGCCCGCAGCGCGGCGCGATCCACGAAGGGAAGGCCGCTCGTCGTGACGATCTCCGCGTCCGAGATGGTGCCGTCGCGCTGAATCGTGAAGTGGATCACCGGAGACGTGGGCATGCTCGTCGCCGGCTTGAACCAGTTCGTCTCGATCGCGACCTTCACCCGCTCGTAGTAATACGGATAGTTGAAGCCGGGCTGGTCGAACGTGAGCCCGCCGACCCCGGCGCCCGGCCCCGTGCCGCTGCCCGACCCCGTCCCCCCCTCGGAGGTGGACGGCGCCGAAGGTGCTCCGGTCGTTGGCGGTCCCGGAGACGTCACCTTCGACTTGCCCTTCGGATCGCTGAACGCCGGAAGCGGCGGGTTCTTCTTCGTATCTTCGCGGGCCGGCAGCAGCTTGGCTTTTTCCGAGGGCGGCGGAGGCACCTCGTCCGGGGGCTTCAGGATCTTCGGCTTCTCGGGCTCGGCGGCGGCGGGAGCGGGGGCGAGGTCGACGGCGTGTCCGCGGAGCGACCCCGCCGACTGGAGACGTACCGCGAGGGTGCGGCCCGGCACGAATCGCTTAGGAGAGGAGAGGGAGGAGGCGAGGAGGATGATCCCGATCCCGGCGTGGAGGAGGAGAGCGAGGGAGCCGCCCGTCGCCCAGGGAAAGCTTTCGTGCTCGCGCTCCGCGATGATCTGACCGACGGCGTCCATCCCTACTTGTACGTTTTCCGATTGACCGGCGTCTCGGTAATCATCCCGAGATTCTCGATTCCCATGCGATTCAAGACGTCCAGCGTCTCGACGACGGTGCCGTACGAGAGCGCCCGGTCCGCCTTCAGGAAGACCGTCCTGTCTTTTCGCGACTTCAAGAATGCACCGAGACGATCTTTAAGCAAGCCACGCGCCACGGGCGTCTCGTTGATGTAGTAGAGCCCGTCGCGGGTGATCGAAAGGATGATCGGATCCTGGATGCTCGAGGGCAGGTTCGTCGTTGCGGTCTTGGGAAGCGCCACCGCGACGCCCTGGTGAAGCATCGGCGCCGTGACCATGAAGATGATCAGGAGCACGAGCATGACGTCGACCAGCGGCGTGACGTTGATGTCCGCGAGGTGATCGTACGGGTCTTCGGTCGTTCGGTGGAAGGACATGAGGGGAAGTTGAGAGTTGAGAGTTATGAGTTGAGAGTCGGAGCGGGGAGGCCCGGCTTTCTCAAACTCTCAACTCTGAACTCTGGACTCTCAACTCCTACGTAAAATTTCTCTCCGCGAGGTTGATGAACTCGAGCGCGAAATCCTCCATGCCGGCGCGCTGGCGCCGGACCTGGCCCATGAAGTAGTTGTAGGCCACGAGCGCCGGAATCGCCGCCGCGAGCCCGGCCGCCGTGTTGACGAGCGCCTCGGAGATCCCGGGGGCGACGGCGGCGATGGACGTGGACCCGGTCTGCCCGATCGCGCGGAAGGACTGCATGATCCCCCAGACCGTTCCGAAAAGGCCGATGAAGGGGCACGCCGAGGCGGTGGTCGCGAGAAACGTCATGTACTTCGTGAGGCGCGAGACCTCGACCCCGATGGCGCGCTCGAGAGCGCGCTCGACGCCGGCGATGTTCTTGATGAGGAGCTTTCCCGCCGGCACTCCCGACGCCGTGACCGACGGGTCGTCCGGGCGGTTCGCCTTGACCTGCGCGTCGAGCTCCGCGTATCCCGCCTTGAAAAGGGTCGTCAGGGGGGAGTCGGTGAGCTCGGCGGCGATGGTGTTGACCTCCGAAAATCGCTTCGATTTGCGGAAAAAAGCCACGAATTTGTCCGACTGGCCGCTCACCCGGCGCAGGCGGAGGAACTTCGCGAAGATGATTACCCACGAGATCAGCGAAAAAAGGAGCAGAATTCCAAGAACCACCTTCGCGGTGGGACCGGTTTCGCGGAAGAAGACCAGGAGTGAATCGCCGCCTGCCGGAAGAGTGTCCGTGCGGACAGGCTGCGCAAGCGCCGCGATCATTGTTTCGGACCGTAACATACGCACTGGGAGTGGTCAAAGGGAATGCGCTGTTCAACTGAGGCGGTTGTGACACGAGTGAGGAACCCTGCGGGACGCGCCGCCGAAATGTTCGTCTCCGGGTCCGTGATCCTTTCCGCGGCCTTCGTCTCCCTCCTCCTTCCGGCGTCCCTTCGCGCCGCGAGCCCCGCCGCGAGCCCGGCGCCCTCCGCGATCACGGCTTCGATTCCCGTCGCGCCGATCGAGACGCTCGGCGTCGACAAGGTCACGCCGGGAATGAAGGGATATGGAGTCTCCGACCTGGGCGACGGGAAGGGCATCCAGCGGTTCGAGGTCCAGATCCTCGGCGTGATGAAACGCTACGCGCCGCGCCAGGATTTGATCCTGGCGCGAGTCACGGGCGCGGGGCTCGAAAACTCCGGCATCATCGCGGGGATGAGCGGCAGCCCGATCTACGTCGAGGGGCGGCTCATCGGAGCCCTCGCGTACGGCTGGCCCTTCTCCAAAGACGCAATCTGCGGGATCACCCCGATCCAGAGCATGCTCGACATCCGCCACGTCCCCGCCAGCCCGCCGGTTCCGATCGGTGGTTCCGCGCCGGCCGGGAAACTTTCCGCCTCGATCGGCCTTCCCGCCGCGGCGGAAACTGCCGGGCAGGGCGGCGGATCGGTCACGACGGCCGCGTTCGTCGAAGCGTTTTCGTCCGGGCACTTCCGCGAGCGCATGGACGATCTCTTGAAGCCGCTGCGCGCCGCGCCCGCCGACGGCATGGCCGCCCTTCCGATCCCGGTCTCGCTCTCCGGCGTCGCGCCGGGCGGTCCCTTCTTCGAGCGCGTGGCCGACGCCGCGGGCTGGATGGCGGCTCCCTCGGGGGCATCCGCGCCCGCCTCCGGAAAGACCGCGGCGGGACCGGACCCGGTCCGGCTGTTCCCCGGCTCCGCCGTCGCCGCGCAATTGCTCTCGGGCGACATGGACCTCGCGGCGACCGGCACCGTCACGTGGGTCGAGGGAAACTCCCTGCTCGCCTTCGGGCACCCGTTTCTTTCGATGGGCCCTGTCTCGATGCCGATGACCCAGGCGGAAGTCCTGACCGTTTTCCCCTCGCTCTACCGTTCCTTCAAGTTCGCGGCGACCGGACCCGTCATCGGGTCGATCACACAGGACCGGTCGACCGGCATCCTGGGGACGTTCGGAACGCGGGCGCCGATGGTGCCGATCACGCTGCGGATCTCGTCCGACGCGGGGATCGCGCCCCAGACGTACCGCTTCGAGACGGTCCACAACGCTATGCTGACGCCGATCCTGTCCGCTCTCGCGGTCGACAACGTCGTGACGACGCTCGAGAAGCGCACCGGCGAGCGCACCCTGGTCTGGAAGTCGTCGATTCGCACGCCGGGCCGCACGATCCGCTGGGACTCCGTGTTCTCCGGCCTCTCGGCGCGGGAAGAAGCGGTAAGCTCCCTGGCCCTCCTCACGAATTACCTGATGGCCAATGAATTCCGGGACCTGACGATCCTCGGCATGGACGTCGAGATCTCGCACTCCGACCGCCTTCAGAGCGCGCGGGTGGTGCACGTCGAGGCGCAGAAGGAGCGGGTGCGCCCCGGGGAGCAGATTCCCGTGTGGGTGGACCTCCTCGATTTCCGCGGGAGCAACCGGCGCGTCGTGATGATGCTGAAGGTCCCGCCCGATACGCCTCCCGGCACCCTGAACGTCTTCGTCGGCGACGGGTCGTCCGCGACGGCCTACGATCTCGCCGCCGTGCCTCCGGATCCGCAGTCGCTCGATCAGGCACTGGACTTCCTCGCCCGGATCCGCCCGCCGAACAGCCTCAACCTCCTCTCCTACCGGCGTGCCCCGGGCGCGATCGTGGGCGGCGAGCCGCTGCCGTCTCTGCCTCCGAGCGTCTCGGCGATCCTGAGGGACCGCGGGCCGGGCGAAGCCTCGACTCCGGACCTCGGCTTCGTCAGACTTCAGTCCGAGACGCTCGAGCAGCCTGTCCCCGTCACCGGGTCGGTGCGCCTGCACATCGACGTGGTTCCCAGAATCTGGTGAGTCCCGCATGAGGTCCGGCCTTCGATTCGGCTCGATCCTCGTGTGCGCGCTCGCTTCCGGCGCCCCGGCCCTGTTCGGCGCCGCCACCCGCATCTGGGTGTCGGATTCCAGCGCCGACTTCTCGCTGGGAGAGGCCCGCGGCATCGCGGTGACGATCGACGGCTCCCTCGTGCTGTCCCGCGGGAGTCAGCGCGTCGAGGGGATCTCGGAGGCGTCGCTCTTCGCTCTGGCGGCGGGCCGCGACGGCGCCTCCTACGTGGGCACCGGGGACACCGGGCGGATCCTCCGCGTCTCGGCCGCCGGAAAGGTCGAGACGCTGGCGACGCTGAAGGAGAAGGAAGTGACGGCGCTCGCGATCGGACCGGACGGCGCGGTCTACGCCGGCGGATCCCCGGGCGGCAACGTGTACCGCGTCAAGGGAGGCGAGGCGAGCCTCTACTACGCGTCGAAGGCCCGGTATGTGTGGGCGCTGGCCTTCTCGGAAGGACAGCTCTACGTCGGCACCGGTCTCCCCGGCGAGATCCATCGCGTCTCCGCCGCGGGCAAGGGAGAGCGGATCCACGCAACGCCCGACGCGCACGTCCGGACTCTCTATGCGGATGCCCGGCACCGGGTGTGGGCGGGCACGTCCGGCTCAGGCCTCGTCCTCCGCGTCGATCCTTCTGGAGCCGTGTCGACCATGTACGACTCATCCAAGTCCGAGGTGACGGCGATCGCCGCGAGCGGCGACGGCCGCATCTGGGTGGCCGCGGGGTCCGCCGACGCGGGCTCGTCGGGCTCGGAGCCGATCTCCTCCCCCTCCTCCGCTCCCATCGCGCCGACCGGAAAAGCCGCGACCGCGCGTGAGGACGACGGCAAGGACAAGGCGGAGGTGACGGTTTCCGTTTCGACGCCGCGCCTGGCGCCTCCGGCGTCCGGCTCGTCCCGGGCGGGATACTCCTCCGAGGTCCTCCTGTTCGAGGAGGGCGAGCCGGCGCGCCCCGTCTGGACGAGCTCTTCTGAGCTGGTCTTCGGCCTGTCTCCCGACGCCGATCCCGCGGCGGTGCTCGCGTCGACCGGGCCCAACGGGAAGCTCTACCGCGTCGCGATCGGACGGTCGGCGCTGGAGCGCACCTTCGACGAGAAGCAGGTGACGGCGATCGGAGGCGACGCGATCGGGACGAACTCCGCGACGGGCGTTTACCGGATGGCCGCGGGCTCCCGAACGGGCGAATGGGTGTCGGCCGTGAAGGACACGGGGCGCACGAGCCGGTTCGGCGCGTTCCGCTGGGAGGGCGACGCGCCGTCGGGAACCCGCGTCGAGTTTGCGTTCCGCTCGGGAGAGTCTTCGGCCCCCGACAACACGTGGAGCGCGTGGACCGCGTTTTCAGAGCGCGAGCACGCGGACCGCAACCCGGCTCCGTCAGGCCGGTACCTGCAGATCAAGGTGCGGATGGGATCCGACGGCGCGCGCGTGCCCGTTTTGCGCCGGATCGAGGCGTCGTACCGGAACCGCAACGCGGCGCCCGCCGTCGATTCGCTCACGGCGCTGTCCCCCAACGAGGTGTACGCGCGGTCCGCTTCCGGAGGGTCAAACGTGTTCGAGACCACGTCCCCCGACGAGAAGGGCATCTTCACGAGCCTCGAGGAAACGCGCGCGGAGGGGGCGCCGCGCCGCCTGCTCCGCAAGGGGTACCGAACGCTGACGTGGCGGGCTACCGACGCCGATTCCGACACGCTTTCCTACGACATCGAGTTCCGGCCCGCCGCGGCCACCCGCTGGCTGCCGCTACGCCGGAATCTCAAGGAATCCTTCTACTCTTTTGACAGCACCTCGCTTCCCGACGGCGATTACGTCTTTCGCGTCACCGCCTCCGACGCGGAAGCGAATCCCGAGGAGAAAAAGACCGGCTTCCGGGATTCCTCGCCCGTGCGGGTGGACAACACGCCGCCCGTCATCCGACGCCTGTCCTCGAGCGGAGCGACGTTCGAGTTCGAAGCGACGGACGCCGCGTCGCCGATTCTCGAGGCCGAGTACAGCATCGACTCGAAGGAGTGGGTGCGCGTCGAGCCCAGAGACGGTCTCTCGGACTCCTCGCAGGAGACGTACGCGATCCCGATCGATCCGAAGCTCCGTGGCGGGTTTCTGTTGATTCGCGTGACCGATACGTCGCGCAACGTGGCGGCGGCGAGCTTCGCGATCCCCTAGAGCCTCCGCTCAGTTTTCCGTTGTCCGTTGTCAGTTTTCAATCCCGGGCTGGGAACTGACGAGTCACCGGCTCGTTCCATAATGGATGGATCGTGAAGACACGCCGCCCGCTTCCTCGGGTCTGCCTGGCGGCGCTCTGTTTCGGCCTGGCGTGTCGGGCGCGGACGGCGGACGTCGCCCCGGCCGCCGCCGGCGCTTCCGCCTCGAAGACCGCCCGTGCCGCTGCGCGGCCGGGCCGCGCCGCGGCGGCGCCCCTCGGGTATCTCGATGAATCCCGGGTGGGTCCGCCGCGCGAGGGAGGCACCCTGCGCCGCCGGCTTCTCGGAGAGCCGGCGACCCTGAACGCCGTCCTGCAATCCGGCGCCCCCGAGCAGGAGGTCCTCCAGTATCTCTCGCGGAACATCCTCGACCTCGACTCGAGGATGCAGCTCGTTCCCGGGCTCGCGGAGAGCTACGCGGTCTCGGCGGACGGACGCTCCTATACGTTCGCGATCCGGAAAGAGGCCTGCTGGGAGGATGGGTCTCCGGTGACGGCGGCGGACGCGGTGTTCACGATCCGGCGGATCGTCGATCCCGCGACTCCCTCTCCCGTTTTCAAATCGGTCTTCGACGGCCTCGAATCCGTGGAGGCGACGGGGGAGCGGTCGTTCACGGCGCGCTTCCGCGAGCCATACGCCTACCGGGCGATGGCGTTCGTGCTCCCGGTCCTGCCGGCCCGCCGGTTCGCCGGCCGGAACTTCCTGCATGCGCCCGACAATCGCGCGCCGCTCTCGAACGGTCCCTACCGGCTCGTCTCGTGGCGCGCCCAGAGCGAGATCGTGCTCGAGCGCAATCCCCGGGCGTGGGGGGATCGCGGCCACTTCGACCGGGTGGTCTTCAAAGTGCTCCCGGAAGACTCGGTCAGTTATCAGGCGTTGGTCGGCGACCAGGTGGACGAGACGCGGCTCGACACCGCGGGACGGGAGCGCGCGGCCGGCGACTCCTACTTTCGCTCGTGCTGCCGCATGGTGGAGTACTACGACCTCGGCTGGAACTACATCGCCCTGAACAACCGGTCGCCGCTCTTCGTAAACCCGCTCGTCCGCCGCGCACTGACGATGCTCCTCGACCGCGGCGGCATCGTGCGCGGTATTTTCCGGGGGTCCGCGCGCATCCTGTCGGGGCCCTGGGCGCCGGATTCTCCCGCGTATGATCCCGGCGTCCTGCCCCTGCCTTTCGATCCCGGAGGGGCCGCGGCGCTGCTCGACGCTTCGGGGTGGCGTGACACGAACGGGGACGGTACCCGCGACCGGGAAGGGCGGGAGTTCGTCTTCGACCTCCTCGTATCTTCCGGAACGACGACGGGGCGGCAGATCGACGAGACCTTCGTGGCGGAGCTCGCGCGGGCGGGAATCCGGGCCAGCATCCGCTCCCTCGAGTGGGCGTCGTTCACGGAGCGCGTCGACGCGGGCAACTTCGACGCGGCCTCGCTCGCGTGGTCGGCGTCCGATCCGAACCCCGACCCCTATCCCTACTGGCACTCGTCGCAGTTTCCGCCGCGCGGACTCAACAGCGGTTTCTACCGGAACCCCGAGGCCGACCGGCTGATGGAGGCGGCGCGCCGGGAACCCGATGGCAGCCGCCGTCTCGCCATCTACCACCGTCTGCACCGCATCCTGCGCGACGACGCCCCCGTGATCTTCGTGGCCACCTCGTCTCAGAAGTTCGGCTTCCGCCGCCGCGTGCGCGGGATCGTGAGCTCGCCCCTCGGGCTCTCCGGACTGTGGCCCGGTCCGATCGGATGGTGGGCCGCGGACGGAGACCCCCCGGCCGGTAGCGTCCGTTGACGCGCTACGTCGTCCGCCGTCTGCTCCTCGCGGTGCCGACCCTCGCCGGCATCGTCGTCCTCGTCTTCTTTCTCCTGCACCTGGCGCCCGGAAGCCCGATGAGCGCCCTCGGCGGCGATTCCGGCCGGCGCGTTTCTCAGCGGGCGGCGGAGGAGATGCGCCGGGTGTACGGCCTCGACCGGCCCCTTCCGGAGCGGTTTGGAAAATGGGTGGGTCGCGTGGCGCGCCTCGATTTCGGCGAGTCCTTCGTCGACAGGCGCCCTGTGCTCGAGAGGATCGAAGAGGCTCTTCCGTACACCCTCGTCTTGAACGGTATCGCCCTCCTGCTGACGCTCGCGATCGCGGTCCCGCTCGGCGTCGTGACCGGCGGCCGTCCCGAGGGGCCGCTCGACCGCGCCTCGGGAGCGCTGCTGTTCGCCCTTTATTCGATGCCGGCCTTCTGGGCGGCGCTGCTTCTGCAGGCCTTCTTCTCGGTGCGGCTCCAGTGGCTCCCGCTCTTCGGGGTCGTCTCGGACGGCCCCGAGGGCGGGGGATTCCTCGACCGCGCCTCCCACCTGGTCCTTCCGGTCGTCTGCCTCACCTACGGCTCTCTCGCGTTCTTCGCGCGGCTGATCCGGGCGAGCGTCGCGGAGACGCGCAATGCGGACTACGTGCTGGCAGCGAGGGCGCGGGGCCTCTCGCGTCGGGAGGCGCTCTGGAAGCACGCGTTTCGAAACGCGCTTCTCCCGCTCGTCACGTTGCTCGGCCTGGTCCTCCCCGGGCTTCTCTCCGGAAGCGTCATCATCGAGAGGATCTTCGCGTGGCCCGGGCTCGGGCGCCTCTACTTCGACTCGATCCTGGCGCGCGACTATCCGGTCGTGCTGGCCCTGTCCCTGCTGGGCGCCGTCGCGACGCTCGTCCTGACGCTCGCGGCGGACATCGCCGGCGCCGCGGTCGACCCGCGCGTGCGCGACGGGACTCTCGGGTGAACGCCATTCCCGCTCCGGTCCTCTCGCCGCGTCCGCGCCGCGCGGTTCCCGGCACGGCCCGCGTCGCGCTCGCGATCGTGGCGTTTCTCTGGATCGTCGCGGCGCTTTCGCCTCTCGCGTCGCGCCGCGCGGCGGACATCCGGCTGGCCGAGAGACTTCTTCCGCCCTCGGGAGCGCATCTGTTCGGGACGGACGACCTGGGGCGGGACCTGTTCGCGCGCGTCGTCGCCGCCACGCCCGTCTCGCTCGCCATCGGCACGACCGCGGCGGCCGTCTCCGTGTTCGTCGGTTTCGCGATCGGCTCGGCCGCGGGCTGGTTCGGCGGAAAAACGGACCTGATTCTGTCGAGGCTCATCGAGGTCGTGCTCTGCTTCCCGGTGCTGTTTCTCCTCCTCGCCCTGGCGGCGTTTCTGCCCCCGTCGCCGGCGACGGTCATCCTCGCGATCGGACTGACGACGTGGCCGGGGGACGCGCGTTTCGCGAGGGCCGAGATCCTGAAGGCGCGCGACCTCGACTACACCCGCGCCGCCCGGGCGGCGGGGGCGAGCACGCCGCGGATCCTCCTGCGCCACCTTCTTCCGGTCGCGGCGCCCCCTCTCCTCGTCTCGGCCGCGTTTGGCGTGGGGTGGGCGATCCTGGCCGAAGCCGCCCTGTCGTTCCTCGGCGTGGGCCTGCCTCCGCCGATGGCCTCCTGGGGAGGGATCCTGGCCGTCGCTCCGGCGTACATCGACGAGGCGTGGTGGATCGCGCTCTTCCCGGGCCTGGCCCTCTTCCTGACGGTCGCCGCCTATAATCTACTGGCCGAAGGGCTGCGGGCAGCGACAACGGAGAAAGTGAACCGATGACCGAGCGCGTCGCCCTCTACCCGGGATCCTTCGATCCTCTGACCAACGGGCACCTGGACATCCTGTCGCGCGCCCGCCGGCTGGCCGACAAGGTCGTCGTGGCGATTCTCGAGAACGACGTGAAGACGCCGCTGTTCTCGATCGCGGAGCGGCTGGAAATGATCCGCGAGATCGTTGGAGACGACCCCGCGACGCCGATCCTCTCGTTCCGGGGCCTCCTGGTCGATTTCGCGCGCGAGACGGGGGCGACCCTGCTCGTCCGCGGGCTGAGGGCGGTGTCCGACTACGAGTACGAGCTCCAGATGGCCCTGATGAACCGGAGACTGGCCCCCGGCGTCGAGACCGTGTTCCTGATGGCCAAGGAGGAGTACTCCTACGTTTCGAGCCGGCTCGTCAAGGAAGTGGCGCGTCTCGGGGCCGACGTGCACGGACTCGTTCCCGATCCCGTGCTGCGGCGCCTGATCGGGAAGTTTTGAGGGGCGGCCCCTCTTTCCGCGTCGTCGAGACCGGCGTCCGCGTGCGCTACGCGGAGACGGATCGCATGGGGATCGTCTACCACGCGCACTACATCGTGTGGTTCGAGATCGGACGCACCGAGTTCTGCCGCGCGGCGGGACTTCCTTACCGGGCGATGGAGGAGGCCGGTCTGCTCATCCTGGTGACCGGGGTCGAATGCATGTACCGCCGTTCGGCGCGGTACGACGACGAGATCCGGATCCAGGCGCGGATGACGGAACTCTCGAGCCGCGGCCTCGCCTTCTCGTACGACGTTCTGGGGCCCGGGGATGCCCGGCTCGCCGAGGGCGCTACCCGGCACGTCTTCGCCGACACGGCCGGACGGCCGCGGAGAGCCCCGGAAGACATGGTGGCCGCGCTGGAACGTTTCCGCGTTGCGGGAAGTTGAGAGTCAGGAGTTCAGCGTTCGGAGTCAGAATCTCTGGAAAACCTCTCAACTCTCAGCTCTCAACTCGTCCCTCAAACCCCGCGAATCTGCCAGGCCCGATCCGTCGTAAATAAGAGGAGGTTCCATGAGTCCAAACAAAGCCACCTTCGCCGCCGGGTGCTTCTGGGGAGTCGAGGCCGCCTTTCGCCAGGTGCCCGGCGTTTTCTCGACCGCGGTCGGCTATTCGGGCGGGCAGACGGAGGAGCCGACCTACAAGGACGTGTGCGGAGGACGCACCGGGCACGCGGAGGTCGTCGAGGTCGAGTACGACCCCGAACGGGTGTCGTACGACCAGCTTCTGGACGTGTTCTGGGAGAACCATGACCCGACGACGTTGAACCGCCAGGGCCCCGACGTCGGCGAGCAGTATCGGTCCGCCGTGTTCTTCCACGATACCGCGCAGGAGCAGGCGGCCCGGGCGTCGAAGGAGAGCGTCGGGAAATCGGGCCGCTACCGGCGCCCCGTCGTGACGGAGATCACCCCGGTGTCCCGTTTCTGGCGCGCGGAGGACTACCACCAGCAGTACCTGGAAAAGCGCGGCCTGGCGAGCTGCAAGATCTAGCCGGGCGGGAATCGGGAATCGCAAATCGAAGAGACGCGAGGCGACTCTCTTCAGCTCCGATCTTTTCGTTTCCCGTTTCCCGTTTCCCGTTTCCCGAAACCGTATCTCGCGATCGTCCACAGGATCTTGTACCCGGCTCGTAATGTGCCGCCGACGGTGCCCGTGATCTTCGACACGCCCACGCGGCGCCGGTAGGAGACCGGGACCTCGGCGATCGCGAGCCCTTCGCGGACCGCCTTGACCTGCATCTCGCACGTCCACCCGAAATTCGTGTCGACCATCCCGACCCGGCGGTAGGCCTCCCAGCGGATCGCGCGGAATGGCCCCAGGTCGGTGTAGCGATGGCCGTAGAGGACCCGGATCAGGAAGCAGGCGAGCAGGTTTCCGAACCGCGCCTGCGGCAGGAGCGCGCCGGGCTCGCGCCGGCCGAGCGCGCGCGATCCGATGACCAGGTCCGCCCCGGCGTCGATCGCGGCGAGAAGCAGAAGCAGCTCCTCGGGATGGTCCGAATAGTCGCCGTCCAAGAACACGAGGACGTCCGGCGGGTCCGCCTCGAGCGCGGCGACGCCGGCCAGGCAGGCGCTCCCGTAGCCGCGGCGGGGCTCCCGCACGAGCCGGACGGGCAGCCCCTGCGCCACGAGCGACGTGCCGTCGGTCGAGCCGTTGTCGACGACGACGATCTCGCCGACGGGCGGTCGGGGGATGTCGGCGACGACGAGCGGAAGCGATTCGCGCTCGTTGAAGACCGGGATGATGACCGCCGTCCTCACCGGACCGCTCCTCCGCGCGGCCGGCCCGCGACGGAAACGGCGAGCCCGGCGAAGATCAGCGCAGCGGCGACGGCCGTCCGACCCGCGAAGCGCTCGCGAAGGACGATCACCGCGAGCACGGACGCGATGAGGGGCTGGAGGAACACGTAGAACGCGACCTTCGACGCCTCGGTCCGCGCGAGCGCCCACGAGTTACAGAGGTAGGGGAGCACGGTGCTGAAGACGACGATCGCGCCGACGCCCGCCCACGAGACGGGAGGCACACTTGCCGGCGAGAAGCGCGGAAGGAAGGGCGCCGCGGCGAGGAGGATCGGACCCGCGCCGTACAGGAAGATGCGGGAAACGACCGTTCCCGCGGAATAGCGGGCCAGGATCGGACGCGACAGCACCAGATAGAAAGAGTACGACAGCGAGTTGGCGAGAATGAGCAGGTCGCCCCGCACGGACCCGTTAGCCAGCGGCATCCCCGTGACGTTCAAGAGCACGAGGACACCGGCGGTCGCGAGGCCGGCCGCGGCGACGCCGCGCGCCGCCATCTTTTCGCGTCCGAGGAGTACCGCTACGGCGAGCGTGAAAACGGGAATGGTCGCCGTCAGGATCGTCGTGTGGATGGCCGACGTCATCGACAGGCCCAGGATGAAGAGCATCTGGTTGAAAGAAACGCCGAGCAACGCGTACAGGAAGACGGCGGGACGGTCCTTCCGCTCGAGCTCCCTGTCGCCGGAGATCCGCCGGAGGCCCTCGAGCAGCACGGCGGCGGAACACACCCGGATCGCCGCCAGCACGAGGGGCGGAATCACCGGCAGCACGAGCTTGCCGAAGATCGGAAACAGAGCGAAGCCCGCTTGCGCCCCGAGCAAAGCCGCGTGAACGGCCCAGCCCGATGGCGCCGGGACCGCTCGCAGGCGGTCGGGGCGCGCGGCGGAAGTCAGGAGGAGATCCGCATCGCCGCAGCCGTCGGAATCGCCCGCGCGCCGCGCGGCGGCGATTCAACGACGACGGGCGTTTCGATCACTCGAAGGGCAGAGACGACGCGACCGCCGAGAGGTTCGGCGCCGCGGCCGACACCAGGCGGTCGCCGGTCGCGACGTCGCGGAACGCAAAGCCGAGCCCGATGGCGCCGAATCGGGGCGAGACGACCGCGCTCGTTACGCGTCCCATCTCGATCTTGCCGTCGCCTGAGCCGTCCGGGAGTTTCAGGAGGGTGCCGGGCGCCAGCGCCGCCTCCGGGAACCGGAATCCCACCAGCCGGCGGTTGACGCGGCCGTAGGTCCGGAGCCGTGCCACGATCTCCTGGCCGACATAGCAGCCCTTCGTCGTCGAGATCGCGTCGGAGAGTCCGACCTCGTCGGGGAGGTTCGTTTCGCCGGCATCCTGGCCGAACCTCGGGCGGCCACTCTCCACCCGGAGGATCTCCGCGGACGCCTCGTCTAAGGAAACCGCGCCCGCGCCCTCGAGCGTGCGGGAGGCCTCCTCCCGGTCCGCCGTGGGGACGAGCAGCTCGCTCGAGAATTCGAACTCCCCGGGAAGGGCGAGCCAACCCCCGGCCGCGTTCGAGGGCGGCGGCCCCGCGACGATCCCGAACCGCGCGAAGTCCGAGGACCGGTCCTCGATCGCGACCTTCTGGAAGACGGCGTATTTCGCCAGGTGCGCCAGCACCTTTTCCCGGGAAGCGGAGGAGAGCAGGAGCCGCAGGCGGTCCGGCAATCCGACCAGGCGCGCCACGAAGAGCAGCTTGCCTTTCGGCGTCAGCCCGGCCGCCGGCACGACTTCCCCGGCCTCCGCCCGGCGGACGTCCTGAGTGACCTGTCCCTGGAGGAACGCCGCGCGGTCGGCGCCGGTGACGTCGAGGACGGCAGCCCGACGGACCCGATAGGCGAAGAGCCCGGGGGGCGTCACGAGAGTCCTCGAGCCTCCGCGCTCGGGCAGAACGTCACCGCGGCCCGATCCGCGCGCGAACGCGGGCCTGGGTCGAGTCGGCGATGTCGAGCGGCCTCATGCGGGTCGAGATACGGATGGTGCCGTCGAGCTCGTGGTCGTTCACCGTGTCGGACCTGTCTCCGGACTTCACGACCCGCCCCGAGCGGTCGTCGATGTCCATGCCGAGCGCGATGTGGCATTCGCCGCTTCCGCGATTCTCGACGTGGAAGTCCCACCAATCGTTTTTCTCGAACTCCGCCGCGGCCCCCGGAGCGGCGGCCGGGAATGCCGCGGCGAGAAGAGCCGCGCCGGTGAGGAGCAGGGGGCGTTTCATCCGAGCTTCTCCTTCCGTCGTATTATCGCTTCGTGGAAGACGCGAGCGAAGAGACCGCCCGGCACGTGATCGACATCTTCATGATGTCCATCAAGTGCGGCAACTGCGACACCTACCAGACCGTCGTCCGGTTTGCGAAGCATCCCGAAAAGAACGTGTACACCTACGAATGCGAAAACGAGATCTGCGACCCGAACGTGACGCGGACGATCGTCGAGGTGCCCAGGCAGTTCGACAACTCCGTCAAGCGGGCCGAAGAGCTGCCCTATTACGAGCGGGAAGAGACGTCCGAGGTCTGATCGCTCGTCCCTTCGGGGCGCGAATTCCTGTAAAATGAATCGTTTATGAGTGCGACGATGACGACCCCGCAGTCGGGTTCGGGCGGTCCCCTGACGCTGGCTCCGGATCTCTTGGATCGCCTGCGGAACCGCCTCGCCGGATCGCCCGCGATCGGCCGGCTTCAACCGGTTTTAGAGGAGCTCTCCCTCGACTACGCCGTCCTGAGACTGCCCTACCGCGACGAGGTCAGCAACGGGTCGGGGACGATCCACGGAGGGATCCTGGCGACCCTGGCCGATACGGCCGTCGCGTTCGCGCTCTCGACCAACTTCGACGGAAAGATGGGGTTCGCCACCGCGGACCTGACCATCCACTTTCTCCGTCGCGCACGAGGAGACGTCTGGGCCCGCGCCCGTATCGTCAAGAAGGGGCGCCGCATCAACATCGGGGATGTCGAGATCGTGGACGCGGAAGGCCGGCCGGTCGCCCGTGTGCTCGCCTCATTTCTCCTGACGACCTCCTCGTTCGATTACGTACCGGAAGGAAAACCATGAACGACGACACCATCCCGTTTCCCGCCGCCGAAGAGGGCGGAGAGAAGAAGAGCCGCCGACGGCGCGGCGGAGCCCGCCGGCACAAGCCGCGGGTTGCCGGCGGCCCCGAGGAGCCGCGAAACGGCGACCACCCGCTTCCCGCTCCCATCCCGGTCCTGGCCACGCCTCTTCTCGCGCCGGCCCCGCCGGTCGTATCCTCCTCGCACACTATGACGCCGGTGTCTCTCGCCCCTCCGCCGCCGGCCCGGGTCTCGGTCGAGCAGCGGCTCTCGCTCTTCATCGACTTCGAGAACATCGCGCTCGGCGCGCGCGACGCGAAGTACAAGAAGTTTGACATCCATCTCGTTCTGCAGCGCCTGATCGAAAAGGGACGCATCGTCTACAAGAAGGCGTATGCCGACTGGACGCGCTACTCCGACTACAAGCGCGAATTCCACGAGGCGGCCATCGAGCTCATCGACATCCCGCAGCGGGGTTACAGCGGAAAGAACTCGGCCGACATCCGGATGGTGGTCGACGCGATGGACCTCGCGAACTCCAAGGGGCACATCACAACGTTCGTGATCTGTTCGGGAGATTCCGACTTTTCCCCCCTGGTCTCGAAGCTCAAGGAAAACGACAAGAGCGTCATCGGGGTGGGCGTCAAAAACTCCACGTCGGAGCTGCTGATCAGCAACTGCGACGAGTTCATCTTCTACGAGGACCTGGTCCGGGAGACCCGCGAGCTGCCCTCGATCGAGAACCTGCCCGAGAAGAAGAAGGAAGTCTTCCGCCTGATGCTCGACTCGATGCAGGCGCTCCAGAGAGAGAACTACGACGTGATCTGGGGCTCGATGATCAAACAGACGATGCAGCGCAAGCAGCCATACTTCAACGAGTCGTACTACGGGTACAAATCCTTCTCGGAGCTGCTCGAGGACGCGGAGCGGCTGAAGATCCTCTCGATGAAGAAAGACGCCAAGAGCGGCGGCTACATGATCAGTGTCTGAAGAGAGTTGAGCGTCGAGTGTTGAGCGTACGGGTTGGGGGCGGGGCGAGTGGCCCGAAAGCGACTTCGGGGTCGGCGCGGAGGGGAGACCCTTCGATTCCCCGATTCTAGTGGACCGCGGAGTACCGCGGCCGTCTCGCTCCCGTTGGTCGCTCGGCTCCCGACTCCGGTCCAGCTACTTCCTCTTCAGCGTGAGCCGGTCGCCTGGGCCGCCCTCGGGCCCCGAGAGCGTGCCGTACACCTCGAGCTTCAAGAAATCCGCGGCGCCCGACAGATCCCAGACCAGGTTGCGGAAGCCGCGGAGGTCGCTGCCCGGTTCCGGATGGATGACGTCGGACAGGGCGTCGACCCCGCGGTGGCGGGCGTACTCCCGGGAAAAGAAGACGTAGGAGAGGAAGCCGCTCTGGTTGACGCCCGCCTGGACGAGGTAGTCGTCCTCGACGGACTCGAGCAGGAGATACCGCACGTCCAGGACCCGCCGGCTCTGCCCTTCGAGGGCCCGCCACACGCGCTCGCGCGGCGGCACCCACGCGGGAAACGGAATGTAGTCGATCGGCAGCGCCGCGCCGGCGGGAGAAGCGGCCAGGAGAGAGGAGATCTGGCCGAGCCGTTGCGGGCCGTCGGAGACGAGCCGGTACCCGGCGCCGACCCCGCCGCGGCCGGGATCGGTCAGCAGGACTCCCGCAGCGAGGATCGCCCCGTCGCCGTCCGTTTCGACGAAAGCCTTCTTCAGGGCGGGCCGCGACGGAGAGGAGAGGGTCTTGGGAAACTCCGTCTCCCATCGGCCGGAGAGATCGAGGCGCGACGGCTCGGCGGCGGGCGCAGCGGGAGCCGTCTCGCGAAGGGGAGGCAGCGCCCGCGGGCGCACCGCCAGGATCAGAAGCGTGGCGAGAACGGCGACGCCGGCGCCGATCGCGGCCGCTGTCGCCGGCCGGATCCGGCTCGCTTCGGCCGCCGTCGCGTCCGGCGGCGGCGGCGGGGGCCGTTCAGGGCGGCGCAGCGGGCCAGGAGGAGTCGCCGGCGCGGGTTCCGGCGACGACGGAACGAGAGTCGCGACGGCGTCGGGGTCTGGAGGAGACGGCCGGCCGGCGGGCGGCTCCGGCCGCTCGAGCGGGCGCGAACAACGGAGGCACTTTTCGGTCGGGATCTGCGTGAAGCCGCAGTTCGGGCACGTCACCCAATCCATCGAACCGAGTGTAGCAGTGAGTTCTCAGTTCTCAGTCGTCCGTTCCGAGTCGCTCTCGGTCCGCGGAGGCTATTGAACCCGATGAATTCTCCGCATAAGACCAGAACCGACGACTGAAAACTGACGACTGACAACTCCCCTCATATCTCCCGGAAAAAGAACCGGTCGAGGACCCCCAGGCGGGCCTGCCGGTCGTAATCGGGATCCATCAGCCAGAGGGCGGCGGCGATTGAGGAGGCGAGTGAGTTTCCGTCCTGGGGGGTGAAGCAGAAGCCGACCACGTCGCGGTCGCCGTTGACCGTGATCGTCGGGGCGGCCACGACCGCCTGCGACAGGATCCGGCCGTAGTACCCGTGGTCGCGGCCGAAGGAAAAGATCTGATTCGACGAGCGCTTTTCCGTGATCGCGATCCGCCGGTTGGCGCGAAGCCGGTCGAGCGCCCGCTCCTTCGTCATCGGGTTCGTCAGCTCGAGGTCGAACCAGAGGGAGTGCATGTACTGGGTATTCAGCTTCATGGCCGACGAGAAAAGCTTCGTCTTCCAGCCGATGGTCTCGAGAAGCCGGGACGCGTCGCGCGCGTGGTGCGTGCCGTACTGCGGGTCGTCGTGCTTGCCGGCGGACGGCGCCGGGGCGAAGCTCGAATCCTGGGAGACGTCGTTGGCGCGGCGCAGGCACACGAAGCGTCCCTGCTCGAGCCCGGAGCCGTGGTCCTCGGTCTCCGCCAGCGTCTTAACGAGCGCGGCGATGTTGTGGGTGTTGCACGAGACGACCTGGAGGAAACGGTCCTCGCCCGCGATGAGCGCCTCGTCGTTGATCCCCATCGCGTACGGCTTCCCGAAGCCGAACTCGCTGCCCTGCGCGAGGAATCCCCGCGGGCCCGACAGCTTTTCGTACACCTTCTTGTTCTCGTTGCCCGCCGGCGTGCAATCGATCACGACCGTGGCGCGCTCGAGCGCCTCCTGCGCCTCGTAGTCGACCTTGTGGCCGAGCGCCTCGAAATCGGCGACCTTGTCGGAGTCCACGGCGAGCTTCGCGCCGCGCTGGAGCAGGTGGTTGACCTTGGCGCGCTCGGTGGTCATCGGCGTCCGCTTGTGGAAGGTGATCTCGTCGACCCCGAGGTATTTCTTGAAGTCGGCGAAGAGACCGATGAGGGGCTCGCCGATGGTGCCGGTGCCGACGACGTGTACGATCTTGTTCATGCGTTTGCTTCCTGCTTCCGTGCCTTTCGGCCGTTCGGTTCCCGGGACTGCGCGGTCTCTCGGCCGGGGACCGGGCGAGAGGCCGGAAGAATACGATGAACCCGGCCTTTCGCCAACGTTCCGGGAGGCCGCCGGCGTGCCGCTTCGGGGTCGCGCCTGACCGAACGCATCGAGACGATCCTCTTCCCGGGGCCCGCCGGGCGCCTGGAGGGACTCTGGAAGGACGTCGCGCCGCCCCGCCGGGGAGGCGCGGTCTTCGCGCATCCCCACCCGCTTTTCGGAGGAACGCTGCACAACAAGGTCGTCTACCGGGCGGCGCGGGCGCTGGTCGACAACGGCTGGGCGACTCTCCGGTTCAATTTCCGCGGCGTCGGCCTGTCCGAGGGCGTCCACGACCGGGGCGTCGGGGAGACCCAGGATTTTGAGGCCGCGGCGGACGAAGTCGAACGGCGGACCGGCGGGCCGCTTCTCGCCGGCGGCTTCTCGTTCGGTTCGGCGGCGGCGTTGCGGGCGAGCGCCGAGGATGCGCGCGTCGCCGCGTTCCTCGGCGTCGGACTCCCCGTGGCGACCGAGTCCATGCGCGAGACCCCGCGCCCGAGCGTGCCCGCTCTGTTCGTCGTCGGCGAGCAGGACACCTACGGCCCGCCGGACCTTCTCCGCGAATTTCTCGGGGACTCCGGCGAGGTCGTCGTCATCCCGGGAACGGGGCACTTCTTCGAGAGGAAGCTTCCGGAGCTCGAAGCCGCCGTCGGGAGTTTTCTGAACCGGCTTCCCGTTTCCCCCTGATCATGCCGGTACCTCTTTCGCGGCAGACCCGCCGGGACCTTCTGGATCTGGCGCGCCGATCTCTCGAAGCGCATTTTCGCGGAGAGCCGCTTCCGCGTCTCGCCTCGGACCGTTCCGAGGTCTTCGGCGGGCCACGCGCGCTCTTCGTGACGCTGCGGGAAGCCGGGGACCTGCGCGGGTGCATCGGAACGCTCGCGCCCGAGGGCGATCTCGGCCGGACGGTCCCGCGATTCGCGTTGCGGGCCGCCTTCGAAGATCCGCGCTTTCCGCCGCTCGATTCCGAGGAGCTCTCCCGGGTCGAGATCGAGATCTCCGTGCTGACTCCGCCGGCGGAAGTCGAAAACCCCGAGGAGATCGAGGTCGGCCGCGACGGTCTGATCCTCGAGCTTTCCGGCCGGAGCGGGCTGCTCCTGCCTCAGGTGGCCACCGAGTGGAACATGACCCGCGAGCGCTTCCTCGAGGAGCTTTCCCGCAAAGCTGGGCTGGCGCCCGACGCCTGGCGGGATCCCGGGGCGCGCCTCTGGAGGTTTCAGGCGGAGGTTTTCGCCGAGGGAGAAGTCGAGAGTTGAGAGTTGAGAGTTGAGAGTTGAGAGTTGAGAGTCAAGAGCTCCCGAAACGAACGCTCAACGCTCAACCTTCACCATTCCGGCGTAGAGGATCAGCGCCGCCGCCACGGCGGCGTTTAGCGAGTCCACGGGCTCGCGCATCGGAAGGGTCAGGCGCCGGTCGAGATAGCGGTACGCGCCGGCGGGAAGCCCCGTCCCTTCCGCGCCGATGACGAGTACCGAGGACGGACCGAGCGGATGGTCGAACGGGTTCTCGCCGCCTGACGCTACCGCGCCCGCGATCGCGCGGCCGGCTTCCTTCGCGTCGGCGGCGAAGGGCTCGAACGAGACGCGTCCCGACACCGGGATCCGAAGGACGCTGCCGGCGCTCGCCCGGACCGCGCGGGCGTGGAAGAAGTCGGCGGAACCCGGTGCGGCCAGCACACCGGCGGCGCCGGCCGCCTCGGCGACCCGGACGATGGCGCCGAGGTTGCCCGGGTCCTGCACGCCGAAGAGGAAAACGGCGGGCCCCGGCCGATCGAGGATCTGCGCCACGGGCACGTCACGGCGGAGGGCGACTGCCAGGAGGTGTTGGGGCGTCGAAGACTCGGCGAGCCTTTCGAGGACCGCGCGGGAGACGAGCCGGGGCCGTGCGGAAGCGATGGCGGCGAGCCGGCCCGGCCTCACGCTTGCGTCGTGCAGGAGGTGCTCCAGGGGAATGCCGGCCGCTACGGCCTCGAGGATCGGCTTCTCTCCCTCGATCAAGAAGTGCGTGCGCGCCTCGATCGAGCGGGCGATGTCGCGCACGACGGGGTTCGAGGGCGATTCGATTCCCGCCATGTTCGTCATGCTATAACCCGCGGCGATGAGGTCCTGGCGCGAACGCCTCGCCCTCGCCGTGGACCTCGAAAGCGCGACTCCCGGTTCGCCTCTCTCCGCGCTCTGGACGTTTCCGGCGATGATCGGTTCCGCATTCCTGGTCGCGTGGGGCGCGGAGGCGGCGGAGTTCCTGATGTCTCAGGGACTCGCCCTCGCGGTGCTGGCGCTCGTGCAGACCTTCCCCGAGTTCGCGGTCGAGGCCGTCATCGCCTGGAAGGCCGGCAAGAACCCGGACATGGTCCACCTCGCCATCGCGAATTTCACGGGGAGCCTGCGCCTCTTGACCGGGCTCGGCTGGCCCATGATCTACGCCGTCGCGGCGTTCTTCTCCAGGCGCCGCCGCAAGACATCGCTCGGGAAGATCACCCTCGAAGACGATCACGCCGTCGAGGTCCTCGGCCTGCTCCCGCCCCTCGCCTATTTCGTCGTCGTCTGGGCGAAGGGGAGCCTCTCGCTTGTCGATTCGGCGATCCTCTCCGCGACCTACCTCGTCTACCTGTGGGTGCTTCTCAAGATGCCCCCCCGGGAAGAGTGCATCGAGCAGGACGACGAGGTCCCGGCGGTCTCCCGCTGGGCGCTCTCGTTCACGGGCGGCAAGCGGTGGGCCGCCGTCGGCGCGCTTCTCCTCGGAGGCGGCGCGATCATTTTCTTCATCGCCGAGCCGTTTCTCGCGTCAATGATGGCCCTGGCGACGAGCCTCGGCATGTCCCAGTTCGTCTTCATCCAGTGGGTGGCACCGTTTCTGTCCGAATTTCCGGAAAAGACGTCCGCCTTCGCCTGGGCCCGGAGGATCACGCGCGCGCCGGTCGCCCTCGTCAACATGGTGTCCTCCAACATCAACCAGTGGGGAATCCTGTCGGCGATGCTGGGGGTCATCTACTGCGTCAGCCACGGATCGACGGCGCCTCTCCCGTTCGACGATTTCCAGAGAAGCGAGATCCTGCTGACGATCCTCCAGGCCTTTCTGGGCTGGCTGTTCCTGGCGTCGATGAGCTTCGAGCGTCACGAGGCGGTCGGGCTGTTCGGTCTCTGGGCCATCCAGTTCGTCGTGCCGTCGCTTCGCCACGAGATGCTCTTTGTGTATGGTGGATGGATCGTGATCGAGCTCGGCCTCGTCGTGACCGGCCGCAAGAAGCTCCTCGCTTTCCCCGCTTTCCGCCGCTCCTGGAAAAAGCGGGGATGAGCGGACCGCGCCTCTCCCGCCGGGTCCAGGAGCTCTGTCCCTCCTCGACCGTCGCGGTCGGGAAAGCGGCGAAAACGCTCGCCGCCTCGGGCGTCGACGTGGTCGACTTCGGCCTGGGAGAGCCGGATTTCCCGACGCCCGACTTCGTCGCCCGCGCGGGAATCGCGGCGATCGAGAACGGCCGGACGAAATACACCGACACCGCGGGAGCTCCGGCCCTGCGGGAGGCGATCGCCGAGAAGTACCGGCGCGAGCAGGGCGCGGCCTGCCGCCCCGAGAACGTCCTCGTGACCGCCGGCGCCAAGCAGGCCGTCTTCAACGCCTGTCAGGCGCTCTTCGACCCCGACGACGAGGTCGCGGTGTTCTCTCCCTACTGGGTGTCGTTTCCCGAGATGGCGCGCCTCGCGGGTGCGCGTCCCGTGTTCGTCGAGACGAGGCTCGAGGACGGGTGGCGGCCGACGGCCGCGCGGCTCGAGAAGCACGCAGGCCCGGGCGTCAGGGGAGTGATTCTCAACTCTCCCAACAACCCGACCGGCGCCGTGGTGCCGCGCGAGGAGCTCGAGCGCATCCTCGACTGGTGCGCGCGCCGCGGCGCGACCCTCATCTTCGACGAGACGTACGACCGCTTTCTCTACGACGGGCGGGAGCACGTCTCCGCCGCCGCGTTCTGGGAAAGGCATGCCGAGCGCATCGTCGTGACGGGCGCCGCGTCGAAGACGTACGCGATGACCGGCTGGAGGCTCGGGTGGGCGCTGGCTCCCCGCGAACTCGTCTCCGCCATGTCCTCGTACCAGAGCCACTCGACGTCGAACGCTTCGTCGATCTCGCAGGAAGCCGGCATCCTCGCCTTCGCGGACCTCGTGCGGTCCGATTCTTCCGTCGCGGGCATGCTCGCCCAGTACGCGGCGCGGCGGGGGGCGATGCTCGATGGAATTCGCGGGATCTCCGGCATCGAAGCCGCTCCTCCGGAAGGCGCGTTCTACGTCTTCCCGCGCGTCGCCTCCCTCTACGGCCGGTTGGGCGTTTCCGGCTCCGAAGAGCTCTGCCGCCGTCTTCTGGCCGAGGCCCACGTCGCGGCGGTCCCCGGCGAGGCGTTTGGAGAGGACGCGTGCATCCGGCTTTCGTTCGCGACGCCGATCGAGAGGGTGCGAGAGGGAATGCGCCGGTTCGCCGAGTGGGCAGGGAAGGCGAGCTGACGGGAGTTAGCTGTCAGCTGTCAGCTCTGCGCCTCCGGGCCTGAACTCT
This sequence comes from Thermoanaerobaculia bacterium, assembly GCA_038203955.1. GTDB lineage: Bacteria > Acidobacteriota > Thermoanaerobaculia > UBA5066 > Gp7-AA6 > JALYUA01. The sequence goes on from JBBRDK010000001.1 coordinate 90,635, forward strand.
CAACTCTCAACTCTGAGCTCTCGACTCCCTCGTCTTTCGTCCGGCGAGGGAACTCCCGCGGCCCGAGCGGCGTCCGCGCGCCCCACGGCTCGCTCGCGTCGAAGAGGGCCAGGATCGAGCCCCACGCGGCCACCCGGGCCGCCGGCCGGACGGCCAGAAGGAGAACCAGGAGCACGAGGTTGACGGCGACGGCCTCGCCGGACGGCGTGCGCTGGCCCCACGCGGCGGCAAACAGGAGGGCGAGAGCGACGCCCGCCGCCAGGCTCCAGAACAGAAGCACCCCGAGGCCCCGCAGGAAACGCCCGCGCAACCTTCGGCGCGCGCCTCGGAAGGCGGCGATGGCGCCGATCCCGGGCGTCGTTCGCCGGCCGGCGCGCGCAAAGTCGTAGAGGAGCGTCAGGGCCCCCACGATCGCAGCGGCCACCGCGAGGCTCAGGATCCCCCAGACGGTGCGTCCGGCGGTATGCGGAGGCGCCTGCTCGAAGAGTGCCTTGCCGAGGGCGCCGCTCAACCCGAGCCACACGCTCAACGCGATTCCAAGCAGGAGCGCGAACAGGGCGAAGCACTTGATGTTGTGCGCGAAGTGGCGCCGCGAGCCGGCCCAGAACGCCGCGCGCGATTCCCGAACGGAAAAGACGTTCCGGCCGAGGGTCTCGACGATTCCGCCGGCGAAGAAGATCTGCAGCACGACGCCGAGGAGGCCCGCCCACACCATCGTCTGCCGCGCGCCGGCGACCGCGGCGGCCTTCTCCCGGAGGAAGTCGAGCACGTCGAACGGCGCGAAATCGGGATGATTCCGGATCAGGTGATCCCCGGCGAGCGTGTTCCGGAAAGCGTCGTCCATCGCGGGCGCGACAGGCGCGGCGGACAGGATTCCGAGCACGAGGCTGCATCCCGTCAGGAGAAGAACGAGCCGCCGCCGCGAGAGCGCCGAGAATCCGGCGGCGAGGGCCCGGGGGCTCGTCATGCGAGCGCCCAGAGAAGCTGCTGGAAGAGGCCCGCCATCGCCGCCGCCCATCCGAAGTACTTCGCGGACGCGGCGCGCCCGCGCGTCTCCGCGGCCCCGCGCCCCCCCCTGAGGACCTTCGAGTCGTTCAGCCGGTTCCTCTCCCACGCGTTGCGGCGATCGGGATCCACGGCTGCCCACGCCAGCGGCGAGCCCGAGGAAATGGACAGGTGGACCCAGCGGGCCTCTGCCGGCAGCGCGCGGTTGAGGATGCGGCCATCCTCGAAGACGACACGCGCGGCCGCGCCGTGCGGCCAGTCGCCCGTGTTTGCGAAGAGAACCTGAGATTCCCACCGACGCGGACGGCCCTCCCGGCGGCCCGCATTCCCTCCGGCCGAGGCGGGCCGCCCCTCCTGAAGAGTCGAACGGGCGCCGCCGCGGTCGAAGATCCCCGAGTCCACGGGCGTCCTTTCGCTCGTCGCGCGCACGACCTGCCAGTCGAGGACTCCCGTGCCGAAGACGATGTTCGAACGGTAGGTCGAGAGGTCGCGTCCGCTCGCGCGCTCGAACGAGTCGAAGAAGTCGGCGCTCGAGGGATGGCGGAAGGCCCACTCCTGAAAGAAGGCGCGCTCGGCGCGCGCGAAGACCTCCGGCCCGAGATCGTTTCGCAGCTGCGCCATGAAGAGGCCCGTCTTCATGTACGAATTGACTCCGTACGAATCGCCCGTCGCGAAGCGCCAGGCGTTGCGCGCGATTGGATCGAGGTTCCTCTGGAAGGCGGCGACGCCGTGCGCCATCGCGAGAGAGCTCAGCCCGACGCCGCCCGGCAGCTCGATGAAGTCGCGCGGTCCGTAGGCGAGCGCCATCGCCCGGTACTCGGCGTCCGTGTTCAGTCCCTCGTCGAGCCACGGCTCCTCGAACTCGTTGCTTCCGATCATCCCGTAGAAGTACTGGTGTCCGATCTCGTGAAGGGTGATGTCCTGCGTGATCCGCGCCTCCCGAAGCGGCCAGCGCAGCAGCGGCGTGAAAGTTCCGCCCGTGACGAACGTCGGGTACTCCATTCCTATGGACCCCCGGCCGTCTTCCGGGGGATCCACGACGGTCAGCGTCTCGTAGGGATAGTCGCCGAACCAGAGACCGTAGAACCCGAGGGCGACGCGGACGCCGTCGACGTAGTCGGCGCGGGCCGAACGGTGGTCGGGCTGGAGGAGAAGCCGGATGGAGACCGGCTTCAACGCGAGGTCCGCCGGCGCCATCTTCAGCTCGGCGGCCGCGCGCGCCGTCCACGCGGCGGGAACGTCCCGGGAAGGCTCGAACCGGTATTCGTGCACGACGAAACGCGGGTCGGCGGTCCACGCGAAGTCGTGGACGTTTTCCTGGGCGTACCGGTACGAAGTGCGGTCGCCGCGCCGCGTCTGTGAGACGCGCCGTCCGGTCGCGCCGACGACGAACGATGACGGGACGTCGAGCGTGACGTCGAAGTCGCCGAAGTCGGCGTAGAACTCGGAGTTCGCGTGGAAGGCATGGCAATTCCAGCCGCCCGCCGTGCGCTGGCGCATCCCCGCGGGCTCGTAGACGCCGAGCTTGGGAAACCACTGGCCGACCAGGTGGTAGTCGCGGACGAATCCCGTGCGCGCGAAGATGCGCGGGAGTTTCGATCGGAACTCGATCTCCAGAGCGATCTCCCCGTGCGGGGCGACCGGAGCGGGGAGCGCCACGGCGAGCACCGTCTCGTCGGAGGCGGCGTTGCCGTCCGGTTGGATCGTGCGCGCGCCCGGGAGGAGGTCCGCGCCGGCGGCGGTCTTCATCGAGACGAGGTCGATGGCGCCCCAGTCTTCGGGCTTCGTGCCGGCCCGGTCGCCCCGCAGCTGTCCCCCGGACTCGCGCATGAACGTCGAACGGTTGTTTTTGAATGCGTTCAAGTAGAGGTGAAACCGGAGCTCCGGCACGCGGTCGCCGGAAGGATTGCGCCAGACGACGCGCTCGCGACCGGTGACGACGTGAGTCTTCGGGTCGAGCGACGCGTTGATCCGGTACTCCACGACCGGCGGGCGCACCGGCTGGGCCGCGAGGGCGGCGGCCGGCCGCAGCAGGGCGGCACTCGCGAAGATTCCGCCGAGCGTGTGACGTATTGTCATGGAGCCGGGCGAACGATATTCGGAAATCGATCAGAATCCAACCGTGCCGACCTGCTTTCTGACCGGCGCGACCGGATTCGTGGGAGCGCACGTCGCGCGATCCCTGGCGTCGCACGGCTGGAACGTTCGCGCGCTGGCGCGCGGTCCCGCCGGGAGGCTGGCCGGTCTCGCCCGGGAGGGAGTCATGCCGGTCGAGGGCGATCTTTCTGCGGCGTCGGACCTCGCGGGCGCGGCGGCCGGCGTGGACGCGATCGTCCACGTGGCCGGCGTCACCAAGGCGCGCACGCTCGAGGAGTATCGCGAGGTGAACGCGCGCGGCACGGCGCGGCTGGTCGAAGCGGGACGGCGAAGCGCCCCCGGCGCGCTGTTCGTCCTCGTGTCGAGCCAGGCGGCGGCCGGACCGGCGCGCGGCGGGCGCGCCGTCGCAGAAGAGGACCGCCCGCGGCCGATCTCCTGGTACGGGGTCTCGAAGCGCGAAGGCGAGGAGGCGGTGCAGGCGGGCTGGCGCGGCCCCTGGATCATTCTCCGGCCGAGCGTGGTCTTCGGTCCCGGCGACCGCGGTCTCCTCCTGCTCTTCCGGGCGGCGGCCCGGGGATGGCTGCCGGTGCCGGCGGGCGATTCGCGGGTGCAGCTGATTCGCGCCGAGCGCGCCGCAGAGGCGATTGCGCGCGCCGCCGGGCGTCCGGATCTCTCCGGCCGCTCCGGATTTCTTGCGGACCCGGCGCCGATCGCGATTTCCGATCTCTCGGAGCGGATCGCGTCGCTTCCCCCAAAGCGTCCCCGTCTGGTCCCGGTCCCGCGGGCGCTCGTCCGGCTGGCCGGCGCCGCCGAAACCGCGGTCGAAACGGTGACCCGCCGGTCTCGCCCGTTCAATGCCGACAAAGCCCGGGAGATCCTCGCGGGCGACTGGATCTGCAACGGAGAGCCCCTGGCGCGCGATTTGCGCCTTCCGGGTCCACCGCCCCTCGCAGACGAGCTCTCGGAGACCTGGGCCTGGTACGTCCGGGAGGGCTGGCTCGCTTTGTAAAATTTGCTAAGATCGGGGCCGATTCGGGGCGTCCCGCAGGGCGGTCGTCCATCGTCGGTCAGTGTGGGAGTGAAAATGAGCAAAGCCGCTCCGGTGACTTCCGCGGCCCGGACGTCGCCCCTTTTCGACAAGTGCTTCCGTTTCGACGACGCGCACCGCATTCAGCGCGCGGGCCTCTACTCGTTTTTCCGCGTCGTCGATTCCGCGCAGGATCCGGAGGTCGTGATCGGCGGCCGCCGCATGGTCATGCTGGGGTCGAACAACTACCTGGGTCTGACGAACGATCCTCGCGTCAAGGAAGCCGCGATCGACGCGATCCGCAAGTACGGGTCGGGCTGCGCGGGAAGCCGCTTCTTGAACGGCACGCTCGATCTCCACGTCATTCTGGAGGAGAGACTCGCGAGCTTCATGCGTCAGGACGCCGCGGTCGTGTTCGCGACCGGGTTTCAGGTCAACCTCGGCGCGATCTCCTGCCTGGTCGGAAAGGGCGACAGCGTCTATCTCGACAAGCAGGACCACGCCTGCATCATCGACGGCGCGCGGCTGTCGTTCGGCGAGGTTAAGAAGTTCAAACACAACGACGCCGCCGACCTGCGCCGGCAGATGAAGAACGACACGGCGAGCCGCGGAAAGCTCGTGGTGGTCGATGGCGTGTTCTCGATGGAAGGGGACATCGCTCCTCTGCCCGAGATCATGGCGGTCGCGCGGGACTTCGAAGCCGCGGTGATGGTCGATGACGCGCACGGCGTCGGCGTTCTGGGGCGCACGGGCCGCGGCACCGCGGAGCACTTCGGCCTCGAGGAGGAAGTCGACCTCATCATGGGAACCTTTTCCAAGTCGATGGCGTCGGTGGGGGGTTTCATCGCGGGCGAGGCGACCGTCATCGACTACGTCAAGCACCGCGCCCGCACGCTGATCTTCTCGGCCGCGCCGCCCCCGGCTTCCGTGGCCGCCGCCCTGGCCACCGTGGACATCATGGAGCAGGAGCCCGAGCGGCGCGAGCGCCTCTGGGAGAACACGCGCTTCTTCGCGGAAGGCCTGCGTTCTCTGGGCCTCGACACCGGAGACTCCGAGACGCCCGTCGTTCCGGTCGTCGTGGGCGAAGACTTGACGGCGCTTCAAATGGTGCACCGCCTCCACGAGGAGGGGATCTTCGTCAACTGCGTGCTCTCTCCCGCGACCCCGCCGGGCCGGGCCCTGATCCGCACGTCGCTCATGGCGACTCACACGCAGGACCAGCTCGTCCACGCTCTCGAAGCGATCGAAAAGGTCGGCCGCGAAGTCGGGCTCGTGCGCAATCAGTAGTCAGTAGTCAGTAATCAGTTTTCAGTTTTCGGTTTTCGGTTTTCGGTTTTCGGTTTTCGGTTTTCGATTGTCTTCTTCGCCGCGTGTTCGACGGAACCACTGCAGGACTGATAACTGAGAACTGACAACTGATGACTCATCCTGACAGCTCCATCTCCGTCCTTCCGCTCGGTCGCTCGAAGAAGGAGCTCTCCCGCTTCTTCGACGTGGCGGACCGGATCTATGCGGACGATCCGCTCTGGGTCGCCCCCATCCGGGACGACGTCGCGAAGGTCTTCTCGCCCGACAATCCCTTCTTTCTCCACGGCGAGATGCAGCTCTTCGTCGCGTCGAAGGACGGGCGGGACGCCGGTCGGATCGCCGCGATCGTCGACCGGAACCACAACGAATTCCACCGGGACCGCACCGGCTTCTTCGGCTTCTTCGAGAGCGAAAACGAGCCGGCGCTGGCGCGGGCGCTCTTCGACGCCGCCGCCGGCTGGGTGCGCGAACGAGGGATGGACACGCTGCGAGGTCCCGCCAACCCGACCTTGAACGATGAGGCGGGCCTGCTGATCGATGGATTCGATTCCTCGCCCGTCCTGATGATGACCTACAACCCCCGGTACTACGTCGGCCTCGTCGAGGCGGCGGGATTCCGCAAGGCGAAGGACCTCCTCGCCTACTGGTTCGAGATCAAGGTGGATCCGCTTGCGCGGCTGACCCGGATGGCGGCGAGGATCGCCCGGCGCGAGGCGGACGTCGTCGTCCGCAAGATCTCGAAGAAGAGCCTCGCCTCGGACCTTCCGAAGATCCGCGAGGTCTACAACGCGGCCTGGGAGAAGAACTGGGGCTTCGTGCCGATGACGCCCGAGGAGATGGGCTTCATGGCGAAGCGCCTGAAGCCGCTGGTCGACGAGGATTTTCTCTTCCTCGCCGAATTCCGGCGCCCGGACGGGTCCGCCGAGCCCATCGCCTTCATGCTGACTTTGCCCGACTACAACGTCGCGATGAAGCCACTGAGGGGCCGGCTCCTGCCCTTCGGATGGCTGAAGTTCCTGCTCGGCCTGAAGAAGATTCGATCGATCCGCGTGCTCACTTTGGGGATCAAGAAGGAGTGGCGACTGCGCGGCATCCAGGCCGTCATGTTCGAAAAGGGATTGAGGGCCGCTCTGGAACGCCGGTACACGGGATGCGAGATGTCGTGGCTTCTCGAAGACAACGAGGCCGTCATCCGCGCCGCGGATCTCTGGGGCGGGCGGGTTTACAAGACGTATCGGATGTATGACCGCAAGGTGGGGTAGCTGTCAGCTCTCAGCCGCTCCTCGGCGGCGGTTCGTCTTCCGACCCGCTCTCAACGCTCAACTCTCAACTCTCAACTCTCAACTTCCCCACGATCCGATCGTAGAGCGCGTCTCCCGCGGGCACCGTGACGGCGGCCAGCACGAGTCCGGCCAGAACGTCCACGACGTAGTGATACCGGCAGTACACCGTCGACAGAATCAGCAGGGTCGCGACGGGGAGGAGCCACCAGAACACGTCCCGCGCGCGGCGATAGGCGACGAACAGGACGGCCGCCGCGAGCATCGTATGGCCCGAGGGGAATACGTCGAGCTTGGTGTGCTCGAGCTCGTTCAAGGTTCGCGCTATGGCGGCCGCCATCGGGGTCGACTCGAGAACGATCGTCTGGCTGTTCGCGAGAGCGAAGCGCGGTCCGAGCGCCGGGATCACGAAGTAGCCCGCATAGGAGACGTAGTAGCAAAGCGTCAGCGTGAAGATGTAGCGGCGCAGCGCCGGAACGTCGCGTCTCCAGAGCGCGAACCCCAGGGCGAGAGAGATGAAGTAATACGTCGTGTAGGCGAGGTAGAAGAGATTCGTGAGCCAGGGCCAGACGAACCTCTCGAGCCAGACGGTCACATCGACTCCGAAGAGGGCACGGTCGGCGGCGATCAGAAGCTCGTCGCGCGCGCCTCCCCGTGCCGCGGAGATCAGCACGCCCAGGGTCTCGTAGAGCACGGGGATGAATGCGGCGGGGTAGAAGTCGATGAGGAACCGGACGAAGACGGGAAGCCGCCGTTCGCGCCGCGCGAGCGCCGCGACCATCGCGAGTGCGGCGGCCATGATCGCGTACCGCAGCAGAAGGCCCCCCGGATCGGGCAGCCGCCGGTAGAGCGCGACGGTGAGAACGGAGACGACGGCGAGCGCAAGGAAGTTGACCGCTTCGAGCGGGCGCAGAAGCGGGAGTCGGGCCGCCTCGGTGGCCCCGCGCGCGGCCGTCGGAGGTGAGGATGTCCGCGCCGGCACGGCGGGATTATCGCCGAAGAAGAGTGGAGAGTTGGAGAGTTGAGAGTTCAGAGTTGAGAGATGCGACGGGGAGTGGGGCGGGACGGGGAGGGATAGACTTCCCCCGCATGAAGGCGCGTCTCGCGTCCCTGGTCTTTTTGCTCTGTCTTCTCTGCGCCGCCGCGTTCGCCGTGGGGGCCGGGACGGCTCCGCTGGTGGTCGCGGGACGCATTGCCGGCCCGATACACCCGGCGTCCGCGGCCTACCTGCGGCGGCTGCTCGCCGGCGCCCGCGACAGCGGCGCGAAGCTCGTCATCCTGGAGCTCTCGACGCCCGGCGGTCTGCTCACCTCGACACGGGAGATGGCCACCGCGATCCTCGAGTCGCCCGTGCCGGTGGCGACGTACGTCGCTCCCTCGGGCAGCTCCGCGGCTTCCGCAGGCTTCTTTCTTCTCCTCGCGGGCGATGTCGCCGCGATGGCCCCCGGTACGAACTCGGGCGCTGCGCATCCGGTCGGGGGGGAGGGCCAGGAGCTCTCGAAAACGATGAGCTCAAAGGTCGAGCAGGACGCCCGGGCGTTCATCCGCACCCTGGCCCGGCAGCGCGGTCGCAATCCCGAGAAGGCGGAGTCGGCGGTGACGTCGAGCGCCTCATTCACCGAGACCGAGGCGAAAGAGGCGGGACTGATCGAGATCATCGCCCGCGACCGAACGGATCTGATCAGCCAGCTGGAGGGACGAAAGCTCGCGCGGGTCGGCGGAGTATCGGCTCCTCTGGCGCTCGCCGGCGCACGGGTCCAGAGCCGGGAGATGGGATCGCTCGAGAGACTGCTCGGAGTCGTATCGCACCCGAACATCGCCTACGTGCTCTTCCTGGGCGGCCTCGTCGGGCTCTACTTCGAGCTCGCAAGCCCGGGCGCCGTTCTCCCGGGCGTCGTCGGAGGCATCTCGCTTCTGCTGGCGCTCTACGCTTTTTCCGTTCTTCCCGTCAGCGTCGCGGGGATCGCCTTGATCCTGTTCGCCGTCCTTCTCTTCATCGCGGAGATCAAGGTCACGAGCCACGGTCTTTTAGCGGTGGGAGGCGCGGTCGCACTCCTCGCCGGCTCGGCGATGCTCTTCTCCGGACGCGGAGGCGCCGCCGGCTACCGGGTCGACCTCACGATTGTCCTGCCGTCGGTGGCACTGACGCTCGCGGTGGTCGGATTCCTCGCCTGGAACACCGTCCGGTTGAGAAAGCTCCCGGTGCGCACCGGCCGCGAGAGCCTGCTGGGAGAAAACGCCGTCGTCGTACGGTCGATGGCGGAGGAGGGGCGCGGGACGGTCATGGTCCACGGGGAATACTGGGACGCGCGCGGCGCTCCGGCCGCGGAGGCGGGCGAGACCGTGCGCGTCACGAGAGTCGAAGGCTTCACACTGCACGTGGAACGGAGGCTTTGATGGCGCAGGTGTTCTCGTTCCCGGGTCTGATCTTCGCGGCGTTTGTCGGCCTGATTCTCTTCTTCAAATGGATCAACGTCCTGAAGGAGTACGAGCGGGCCGTCACGTTCTGGCTCGGCCGCCTGGGCTCGAAGCCCAAGGGGCCGGGCCTGGTTCTGATCTTCTGGCCATTCGAAACGATGGTCCGCATCTCGCTTCGAACGATCGTTCACGACGTGCCCGCTCAGGACATCATCACGCGGGACAACGTCTCGGTGAAGGTCAACGCGGTCGTCTACTTCCGCGTCGTCGAGCCGGACAAGGCCGTCGTTCAGGTGGAGAACTACCTCTACGCCACGTCCCAGCTCGCGCAGACGACTCTGCGAAGCGTGCTCGGCGAGGCGATGCTCGACGAGCTGCTCTCCGAGCGCGAAAAGTTGAACGTCGCCCTCCAGAGCGTCATCGACCAGCACACGCAGCCCTGGGGCATCAAGGTGTCGCTCGTCGAAGTGAAACAGGTGGATCTCCCGCCCGAGATGCAGCGCGCCATGGCCCGTCAGGCGGAGGCGGAGCGCGAAAAACGAGCGAAGATCATCCACGCGGAAGGGGAGTTTCAGGCCGCGGCCCAGCTCTCTCGCGCCGCCGAGGTAATCGGCCGGGAGCCGGCGACCCTCCAGCTGCGCTACCTCCAGACCCTGACCGAGATCGGCAACGAGAAGAACACGACGATCATCTTTCCGCTGCCGATCGACCTCCTGCGCGCGTTCCTTCCGAAGGAGACGAAGTAAGGCCGGGAGGAAGGCGGGAGGCGGGAGGCGCATCGGACCCTTGCTACACTCCGCGCCGTGGACGAGCCGCGAACGCACTATCAGCTTTCTTTTACGGCGCGGCAGGCGCTTCTGCTGTTCGTCGGGCTTCTCGCCGCCCTCGCCGCCGCGTATGTCTTCGGGCTGATGACGGGTCTCGCGGGGAGGGACGGCTCGGTGGCGCCGGTGGCGGCCAGGTCCGTGACTCAGGCGGCCCCCTCGCTCGCTCCGACGGCGGACGTCCTCGAAGTCCCGCGCGCGGTTCGCGGGCTCTCTCCTTCGCGGGGGCGGGCCGCGACTCCCGATCGCAGCGAACGTTCCCACTCCGCCGCCGCCGGCCCGACGCCCGTGTCCGTGGCGGCCGGGCCGACGCCCTCTCCCGGCCTCCAGCTCTTCGACGACGGTCCCGAGGGGACTCCGCTTCCGTCGGCCGCTCCGCCAAAGAAGGCGCACACGCCGACCCGGTCCAGCCGGCCGGAGACGACGATCGCCGCCCCGGTCGCCGCGGCGGGAAACCGTCCGGCGAGCGCGGGCGCGTTCTGGGTGCAGGCCCTCTCCGCCCCCTCCGAGAAAGAGGCGCGCGGTAGGCGCGACCGCCTGGCCTCTCACGGCTTTCCGTCGGTCGTCAGCCCCGGTGCGGGTCCGAAGGGAAGGGTGTACCGGGTTCGCGTCGGTCCCTACGCGACGAGGGAGGAAGCCGAGAAGGCGGCCGCGCGGTTGACGACGCGGGAGAAGCTCCAACCTTGGGTCGTGCCGCCCGGCAAATGACGTCCCTTCCGGCCCGTGCGCCCGACTGGATCCGCGGGAAGCGGATGAGGCTGTCCGAGCTCCACGGCGTCAAGGACGTCATGCGGCGCCACGCTCTCTCGACCGTGTGCGAGGAGGCGCGCTGCCCGAACCGGGGAGAGTGCTTTTCCCGCGGCACCGCCACATTCCTGATGCTGGGCGACGTCTGCACCCGGACCTGCGGCTTCTGCGACATCGCGCACGGAAAGCCGTCCGCCGTGGACCCGCTCGAACCGTACCGGCTCGCCACCGCCGCGCGGGAAATGAGACTGCAGTTCGTGGTTCTGACTTCCGTCGATCGAGACGACCTGCCCGATGGAGGAGCGTCGCACTTCGCCGAGGCCATCCGCGCGCTGCGGCGCCTGGATCCGGCGCCCGGAATCGAGGTCCTGACGCCCGACTTCCAGGGCCGGTTCACGTCCCTGGCGAGGGTGATCGAGGCGCGACCGGACGTGTTCAATCACAATGTCGAGACGGTGCCGCGCCTCTACGCCCGCGTGCGGCGGGGCGCGCGGCTCGGCCGTTCTCTCGGCCTCCTGGCAGCAACGCGGATCCTCGACCCCTCGATCACGACCAAGTCCGGCTTCATGCTGGGCCTGGGCGAGCGGGAGGACGAGGTCCTCGCGCTCTTAGAAGACCTGCGCGGCGCGGGCGTCGACATCGTGACGATCGGCCAGTATCTCCAGCCTTCGCGCGAGAACCTTCCCGTCGAGGAGTACGTCCCCCCCGAGAGGTTTGATTTCTACCGGGAGGCGGGTGAACGGCTCGGTTTCCGCCACGTCTTCTCCGGCCCCTTCGTGCGCTCGTCATACCGCGCCGAGGAAGCTCTGCGCGCGTCCGACTCGCGCGTTTCGGCTCGCTGAGACGCGTCCTCGATGAGCGTTTCGCGCTGGAGGACGCCCGCGGCGGGCGTGCTGTCCGGCCTTCTCCTCGCGCTCGCGTTTCCGCCGCACGACGTCACGATCCTTCTACCGCTCGCTCTCGTGCCGTGGATCGTGGCGCTCGTCTCCGAAGAACGCCGCGGCCGCGCCCTTCTCTCGGGAGCGCTTTTCGGGCTGGCGTTCTGGAGCGCCTCGGTTCCCTGGATCTCCTACGTCGTGACCGTCTACGGCGGACAGCCGCCCGCCATGGGCATCGTGTGCGTCGGCATTCTCGCGACGATCCTCGCCGAGTGGACGGCGGCGGTGGCGTGGGGCGCGGCGGCCGCCGCTCCTCCCGGCTCCTGGAAGCGGCTCGCCGTCTTTCCCATTCTGTGGACGGCGGCGGAGCACGCGCGCTCCGTCATCTACGGCGGCTTTCCCTGGAACCTCACGGCCTGGGCGCTCGCGCGCCGCCCGGTCTGGATTCAGACGGCGGCGGTGTGGGGTGTCTACGGCGTCGGCTTCGCGGTCGTCGTCGTCGCGACGCTGATCGCCGCGTCGGTCGTGCGCCGCAGGCTCGCGTTCGTGGCGGCCGCCGCCGCGGGCGCTCTCGCGCTCGGGGTCGTCGGGGCGATCCGGTTGACCGAGGCGGCGTCTCCCGGCGGCACGCCGGTCCGCGTCTCTTTGATCCAGCCCAACCTCGCGGAGGAGGACCGCCGGACGTCCGAAAAGGCGGCGGCCGGATACAGAGCGCTTCTGGCGCGGGGAGAGGAAGCGGCGGCGGCCGGCGCGGACCTGATCGTGTTTCCCGAGTCGGCGTTCCCGGCCTACTGGGAGAAGAGTCCCCGGCTGCGCGACGACCTGACGCGCCTGTCGGCCGCCTGCCGCTGCGCGATTCTGTTCAACGACGTGACGTCCGAGCCCGACGGGCGCGCGTCGAACTCCGCCAGGATCCTGACGCCGGACGGACTCGCGCAGGGCATCTACCGGAAGGTGCACCTCGTGCCGTTCGGCGAGTACGTTCCGCTGCCGCGCCTCTTCTTCTTCGTGCGGCAGATCTCGCAGGAGATCGGCGAGTTCCGGCCGGCGGAGTCGCCGGTCGTCCTGCGCTCCGGCCCGCTCGCGCTCGGGGTGGGCATTTGCTACGAGATCATCTACCCCGATCTCGCGCGGCGGCAGACGGCCGACCGAGCCAACCTGCTCGCCACGATTTCCAACGACTCGTGGTACGGCCGCGCCGGGGCGCAGGAGCAGCATTTTGCGGGCGCGCTTTTTCGCGCCGTCGAGAACGGCCGGTATCTGGTCCGGGCGGCGATCACGGGAATTTCCGGAATCGTCGATCCCCGGGGACGCATCCTGGCGGAGATCCCGCCGAATCGGGCCGGCACCGTCGCCGGATCGGTCTTCCTTCTCGAGGGCGCGACGCCCTGGACGCGGTGGGGTCACTTTCTGCCCCTGCTCGCGGACGCCGCCGCGGCCGGCGTGCTAGTGTTCGGCCTCGCCCGCTGGGGACGCGAGCGCTCGGCGCGCAGGCGCCCGGCGGCGCTTCACGGAGAGATCAGATGACCTCGCGCGACGACCTCATTTCCTCGCTAACGAACGCCTCGGAGCGGCTGCTGTCGCTTCGGGGCTATCTTTGATCTCGACGCCGCGCGGAGCGCGCTCGAAGGACTGAGAGAGAAATCGGCCGCCGGCGATTTCTGGAGCCGGCCCGAGGAAGCGCAGGAGGTCCTCCGGCAGACCAAGTCGCACGAGCGCCGGATCGGGACGGTCACGTCTTTGGACGAGCTGCGCGACGAGCTAGAGACGCTGGCCGATCTGCTGCGCGA
>JBBRDK010000002.1:0-83769 GCA_038203955.1 Thermoanaerobaculia bacterium
AGGGATTTCTGGCCGGGATCTTCGACGCCGAGGGCTCCTACGGCCGCGGGATCCTGCGAATCTGCAACACGGACGCCGAGATCATTTCCCGGACGGTGACCGCTCTGCGTTTTCTCGAGTTCGACGCCGTCGTCGAAACGAGGCCGCGTGAGAGGCCGGTCCACACCGTGCGGATTCGACGCGGACTCCGCGAACACCTCCGCTTTTTCCACACGGTCCGGCCGGCGATCTCTCGAAAACAGGATATCGAAGGCCAGGCCATCAAGAACGTTCGCGCCTGCGGGTCGTCTCCGTCAAACCGCTCGGCGTCGCCATGAAGCTCTACGACGTGACGACCGGGACGAGCGATTTCATCGCGGACGGCGTCGTCAGCCATAACTGCTACGCGCGCTCGAGCCATGAGTACCTGGGCTTCGGCGCCGGGACGGACTTCGATCGGAAGATCGTCGTGAAAACCAACTCGCCGGAGCTGCTCCGGGCCGAGCTCACCCGGCATTCCTGGAAGGGCGACGTCATCGCGTTCTCCGGCAACACGGATTGCTACCAGCCGCTCGAGGCGACCTACGAGCTCACGCGGCGCTGCCTCGAAATGTGCCTCGAGTTCCGCAATCCCGTTGGCCTGATCACCAAGGGAGCGCTCATCCGGCGGGACGTGGACATCCTCGCGCGGCTCGCGCGGGAAGCATCCGCGATGGTCCACATGTCGATCTGCTTCGCCGACGACGCCATGTCGCGGGCCATCGAGCCGAACACGAGCCCTCCGTCCCAGCGGTTCGAGACCATCCGGATCCTTTCGGACGCCGGCGTCCGGACCGGCGTCGGCGTGGCGCCCGTCATCCCCGGATTGAACGACGATCAGGTGGCCGAGATCCTGGCCCGGGCGCGCGCGGCGGGGGCCTCGGAGGCCTTCCGCCAGCCCGTCCGGCTCTCGGGCGCCACCCTGCCGGTCTTCCGCGAGCGCCTCGAGGCGGCCTACCCGGCGCGGGCCGCCAAAGTCTGGAACGCGATCCTCGAGATGCGCGGCGGGAAGTTGAACGAGACCGGGTTCGGGGCGAGAATGCGCGGCCTGGGGCCCCGCTGGGCGGCCGTCGAAGCGCTCTATCGCGCGGAATGCCGGCGCCTCGGATTCAACCGTCACGAAGAGGAACCGCGGGGATCGACCTTCAGGCGTCCCGGAAGCCAGGGGTCGCTGTTTGGGTGAGAAAAGAAGAACGGCGGCGGAAGGCGTCAGGCGGAAGGCGAAGCTGAGTGGACCGAGAAGACATGCCGATGCGGTCCCCATTTCTTTTCGATTCCCGATTCCCGATTCCCGGCCCCGGTAGCCCGGCCCGGCGCCAAAGGCTCTAAAGCGCAAAGTCCTTGACACTGCCAAGGCACTCCATGAACAATCCCCCCATGGACTCCCGCCGCGCCCCGCCTCCCGAAGCCCCCGCTGAGATCGGCGGGCGGGCGATCGACAACCTTCGCTTCATCCGCGAGACGATGGAGAGAGCCATCGCATTCACGGCCGTGCCGGGAAAGGGCGGCGTCGCGATGGGGGCGACGGCGCTCGCCGCGGCGGCACTCTCGACTTTCGCGCGCTCCACCGAGGAATGGCTCGGGCTCTGGCTGGTCGAGGCGTTCATCGCGTTTTCGATCGGCGCTTGGGCGATGGCGCTCAAGGCGCGGCGCGCCGGGGCGACTCTGTTCTCGGGCCCCGCGCGGCGCTTTCTCCTGACGCTCTCTCCGCCTCTCTTCGCCGGAGCCGTCGTGACGCTCGCGCTGGCGCGCGCCGGACAGACGAGCCTCCTGCCCGGCATCTGGCTCCTCCTGTACGGGACGGCGGTCGTGACCGGCGGGGCATTCGCGGTGCGGATCGTTCCCGCGATGGGTCTTCTTCTCATGCTGCTCGGGTGCCTGGCGCTCGTCTGCCCCCCGGGGTGGGGGACGGCGTTTCTCGCGGCAGGATTCGGCGGGCTTCAGATCGGTTTCGGAATCGCCATCGCCCGGAGGCACGGCGGCTGATGGCCCGCTCGCGCGCCGCGGCCGTCCGGACGCCCCGCAACCCGGCGACGCGCGAACGGGGAGTCGTTCCGGACCTCGATCGCACGATCCACGAGCGCATGCGTCTGGCGATCGTCAGCGCGCTGGCGGCGACCGAAAAGCTCTCGTTTCGCGACCTGAAGGCGTCTCTTCGAGCCACGGACGGAAACCTCTCCGTGCACGCGCGCAAGCTTGAGGAGGCGGGCTACATCGCCTGCCGAAAGGGTTTCGACGGAAGGGTCCCGCGGACCGAATACCGGATCACAGCCGAAGGCCGGCGTGCGTTCGAAAAGTACCTGGACCACCTGGAATCGCTCGTCCGCAACGCCCGGACCCGAAGCTGATTTTTTTTGGAGATTTACTTTATGTTTCAAAGTACTTTGAGAATGCTCGAAAGCTTACCAGGGTCGGCCGCGTCCGCTGCCCCGCCCGCCGCCTTCGTCCCACCCAACGTCTCTCTTTCTCTCCTCCTGCTCTTCGGAGCCGCCGGCGGCGTCCTGGCCGGCTCCGCGGGCTCGGCTCTCTCGCTCTTCCTCGGGCGAAAGACCCTCGCCCGGCGCCTCACCGCCGTGACCGCGGCCGGAGGAGCCATCTATCTCGCCATCCTCTTCGGGCTTTCGGCCGCCAGCCGGGAGCGCACGCTCCCCCTCGGCGGACGAAAGTACTTCTGCGAGATCGACTGCCACCTGGCGTACTCGGTCGTCGGCGTGGAGAGGCCCGCCGTCGCGGGCGGCGGCCGAGACTCGCGTCGCGTCATCGAGGTGGAGACGTGGTTCGATCCGTCGACGATCGCATCGTTCCGGGGAGATGCCCCCCTGACGCCCAATCCGCGCCGCGCCTTCCTCGTCGACGGGCGAGGCCGCAGGTTCGAAGTTTCGGCCGACGGCACGAGCGCCCTTCGGGAGAAGCTCGCGCGATCGGTTCCCTTCACGCGCAGGCTGCGCCCGGGAGAGTCCTATCGGACCGCGCTCGTCTTCGATCTCCCGGCGGGCGCCACGGGGCTGAAGCTCTGGCTGGGCGACCCGACCCCCGGGATCGAGCAGTTTCTCCCCGGCCACGAGAACAGCTTCTTTCACGCGGGCGTGTATTTCGATCTGGAGGGACAGGGGGACGGGAAACGGGAGCCGAGCGACCAACGGGAGCGAGACGGCCGCGGTACTCCGCGGTCAACCAGATCGGAAAAGGGGAAACGAGCGGTCCGGGGGCCCGCGCCGGCCCCGGTGTTCGCCGCCTTCTGACCGCGGGGCGTCGCGCCTTCGAGGGAGGCAGATTCCGGCTTGTCTCCCGGCGCGGGCGCGGCAAGAATCGGTCCGTGAAGGCGCCCCTCTTTCCGAACATGACCCCTCGGCGGTGGGTCGAGTACACGGTCGCGATTCTCGCCGGCAACGCGGTGTATTTTCTAGTGCTCTTCCCGGGTCTCTCCCCTTCTCTCCAGCATCAGCCCTTCAAGGTCGACGCGGGGCTCCTCCTCGATTTTCTCTGCTGCGTCGCGGTCTATGGCGCCATCCGCCTCGGCACGGCGCATGCGCGCCGGTGGTGGGCATAGCCGTCGCTTCCGCTCGCTGCGCTCGCTCACGCTCCCGGATGTATCCGATGGACAAGCGCGCAGCTGCCAGGCTATTGAACGGACTCGGCGCTCCCTCGCCCCGGGCTCGGGGAGAGGGCTGCGGTGAGGGGCAACCTCCGGAGCGACTGAGGGAGACGGCCCGCGCGCGTTACGCGACGACGGGGACGATTACCGGGCGGAGGTCGAAGACCCGGCGGCAGGCGCGTTTGGCGGCGATCGAGATCTCCGAACGGAGCCAGTCGAGGTCCGCCCGCTCTTCGGGCGTCGCCCGGGCGAGCACGGCGCGGGCCGCGCGGCCGACCTCGTCCGACAGCTCCTTCTCGTCGATGGCCACCCCGCGCGAGACGACGGAGACCTCGAACGACGAGGGATTCGATGAAGCGAAGATGACGACGAATCCTTCCTCGGCGAGGTGCCGGCGGTCCCGGACGACGGCGGGATCGACCGTCTCCGTTCGCGAGTCGTAGTAGATCCGCCCGGAGGGGACGGCGCCGGGGTCCACCCGGATCCCGTCCGACGACAGGGTCAGTCGGTCGCCATTGTCGAGCAGAAAAACTCCGTCCGGCGAGATCCCGCGGTCGCGCGCCGTCTCCGCGGTCGCGGCGAGCATTCGCCTCTCCCCGTGAATCGGCATCACCGCTTTCGGGCGCACGAGCGAGATCCAATCCGCGATGTCCTCGCGGTGAGCGTGTCCGGAGACGTGCACTGGCGGATTCGACTCGCGCACGACGCGGGCGCCGCGCCGGATCAAGTGATCGGTGACGCGGTTGACGGATCGTTCGTGCCCCGGGATCGTACGGGCCGAGAACACCACCAGGTCGCCCGGGTCGAGCCTCAGGTCCGCGTGCTCGTCGAGCGCGAGCCGGTAGAGGGCGGAGAAAGGCTCTCCCTGGCTTCCGGACGTGACGCACAAGAGTCGCTCTCGCGGCTGGCGGGCGAGCTCGCCCGGCGCGACGCGGATCCCAGCGGGCATCGAGAGGCGCTGGAAGCGCTCCGCAATCTCCGCCACCGTCACCATGCTACGGCCGAGAAGCCCGATGCGCCGCCGGGAGGCCAGCGCGGTCTTCGCCGCCTGGCTGATCCTCGAGACGTGGCTGGAAAACGTGGTCAGGATGATCCGGCCCGGAGCGTCGGCGAAGACGCGCGCGAGCCCCTCCCCCGCGACGCGTTCGGAGAGCGCTCGGCCCGGGCGCTCCGCGTTGGTCGAGTCGATCAGCGCGAGGTCGACGCCATCTCCGACCGCGGCGGCGATGCCCTCCCGGTCGGTGAGCTCGCCATCGGGCGGATCCGGATCGAGCTTGAAGTCCCCCGAGTGCAGAAGCCGCCAGCCTCCCGCCTCGACCAGCACGGCGGCGGAATCCGGCACGCTGTGGGAGACGCGGAAGAATCGGAACGTGAAAGCTCCCGCCCGCAACGGCTCGCGCTCGGGCGCCTCGAACAAGCTGCGCCGGGAAAGCTCTGCCTCCTCGAGACGGCGCCGGGCGAGGGCAAGCGTGAACGGGAACCCATAGACCGGCGCGTCGCACCACTCGCGCAGCAGCGGCAGCGCCCCGATGTGGTCCTCGTGGCCGTGCGTCAGAAGAACGGCGTCGATCCGCTCGCCCGAAAGCGCCGACATGTCCGGCGCGATCCGGTCGACTCCCGGGAACGTCTCGTCGGGGAACGAGACACCGACGTCGATGATCAGGCTCGATCCCTCGCACCGCAGCCAGAGGAGATTCCGCCCGAACTCGCCGAGGCCGCCAAGCGGCACGATCTCCAGGATAGCCGCGGTCACGGGGGGCTGCCCGCCAATCCCTCGGCCGCCGGCGAGGCCGCGAGGGCCAGGTAGTCCTCGAGGTCCAGAACCTCCGCCCGGGCCCGCACGTCCTTTCCCATCGCGATCAGGGCGGCCTCCCACGGCCCGCGTCCTCCGGCGGCGGACAACGCGTTCGGAAGCGTCTTGCGCCGCGAGCGGAAGGCGAGCGAGGCGATGGCGACCGCGCGGCTGCGGAGATCCGCGGGGAGAGCCGGCTCCCGCGGCGTCAGCTCGAGCACGCTCGAAACGACTCTCGGGCGCGGGCGAAAGGCACCGGGGGGCAGGTCGAACAGGATGCGCGAGCGGGCGAACGCCGCGGCGCGCACCGAGAGATACCCGTAGTGTTCGCCGCCGGGCCGGGCCGCGAATCGGAGGGCGACTTCCCTCTGGACGGTCGCAACGGACCGCGCGATCGCGGCAGGCTCCTCGAGGGCCGCCACGAGGATCGGAGTCGCCACGTTGTAGGGCAAGTTGGCGACGAGAACGGCCGGGCCGGTCCAGCCGGCCTCCCCGAGCCACTCCGAGAAGCTCCTGTCGAGAACGTTTCCGCCCAGGATCCGCACGCGCCCCTCCTCCGCCAGGTCGCGCTCGAGTTCCGCCGTGCGCAGCGGGTCGATCTCGATGGCGAGAAGGCGCCCGGCGCGGTCTTTGAGGATGCGGGTCAGGGCGCCTTCCCCGGGACCCACCTCGATCGCCGTGTCCAGGTCCGTCAGCCGGGCGGCGTCCACAATCCGTTCGGCGGTGCCCGGATGCACCAGGAAATGCTGGCCCCAGCGCTTGCGGGCCGGAATCACCGGACGTTCTGCCGGCGGACCAGCCAGAGCATGAAGACCGGCAGCACGACCATGGACACGATGCTCGCGATGAAGAGACGGTCGCCCGCCCCCGAGAGTCGCGCGAAGTTCATCCCGAAGAAACCGGTGATGAAGGTCAGGGGCAAAAAGATGGTCGAGATGACGGTCAGACGCCGCACGACCTCGGAGAGTCTGTTGTTCTCGACGGACAGGAAGGCGTCGAGCGACCCGGTGAGGAGGTCCCGATACGTGTCGATGGAATCGGTGATCCGGATCAGGTGGTCATAAACGTCCTGGAAGTAGAAGACGCGCGCGGCGTCGAGGACGGGCGGGTCGCGGCGGAGAAGGACGTTGACCGAGTCCCGTTCGGGCGCGATCACGCGCCGCAACAGCGAGAGATCCTTCTTCAGCTGGAGGAGATCGGCCAGACGCCCGGCGTCGAACTTCTCGAAGACCGCCGATTCGATCGCCTCGGTCCGCTCCGCCAGCGTGTCCAGCAGCGGAAAATATTCGTCTACCAGCGCGTCCAGGACCTCGTAAAGAAGGCCCGACACGTCGTGAACGCCCGACTGGCGGCAGAAACGATCCAGAACTTCGTTCAGCAGCGACACGTCGCCGTCGTGGGCCACGATCAGGAAGTTCGGCCCGATGAACGCGTCCACCTCGTCCAGCTGGAGGCGTCCGCCCGGATACCCGATCCGGTAGGCGACCAGGAAATAATGGTCGGGATAGACGTCGATCTTCGGCCTCTGGTGGCGGTGCCGGACGTCCTCGACCGCGAGAGGATGCAGCGCGAGCTCCCGGGAAAGCGCCTCGAGCTCCTTCTCCGTGGGGGACTGGAAGTCTCCGAAGAGAAATGACTTGCTCGAGGCGAGTCGCGCCCGGATCCCCTCGAGGGGGACGTCCTCCTGGGTCGGGGTTCCCCCGCCCGGGCCGAACAGGATCAGTCGCGGCGGGTGGCGTGCGTCCGGACGGACGCGCTCGGCCCAGCCGACGTTTCCAGCATGCGCTTGCCCGGGGTCCGGCACGCCGCGAGGGTATCAAATGGTAAACTGTTGTACCGACAGGAAGTTCCCTTGTCATCCGTCTACACACTCGACAACCGGCGACTCGAAAACTTTCTCGAGAGGCACAAGGCGTACTACGCCTACTCCGGTGAGATCGAGATCGATCGTTTTCTGCGCGAGGTTCTCCAGAAGGCGAACGAGTTCGTTCCGTCGGCCGCCGGGTCCATCCTTTTGGACGACCCCAGCACCAAGAACAACGAGGACCGCCTCGAAAACGACCTCGTTTTCATCGCCACGTTTGGAGCGGACGGCGACGCGCGGCTTGCCCGCCGGATCAACGCGCGGATCGGTATCGCCGGCCACGTCTATTCGACGGGCGTCGGCTACATGACCGAGGACGTCGTGGACGACCCTTACTTCTACCCGACGTATGAAGCGCCGAGCTTCCATACCGAGTCGGTCCTCTGCGTCCCGATCCGGATCGAGGCCGCGGTCTGCGGGGTGCTGGAGCTCGTCAACCGCGTCGGCCCCGGAGGATTCCGGGAAAAGGACCGCCGGCTTCTCGAGATCTTCGGCGACTACGCGTCGATCTCCATCCAGAACCTCCTGGACGCCCGCCGCGCCTTCGAGGTCGCCAAGCGGGACGGGCTGACCGGGCTCTACAACGAGAGATACCTCCACCTGCGGCTGACCCAGGAGCTCTCCCGGATCTCCCGCGACGGCGGCGACCTCTGCGTCATCTTTCTCGACCTGGACAACCTGAAGTCCGTGAACGACCGCCACGGGCACCTCGCCGGCAGCCAGGTCCTCCGCGAGGTGGGATACGTGTTGAAGCGGACGGTGACCGACGAACGCGCGACGCTGACCCGATACGGCGGCGACGAGTTCGTGCTCATCCTTCCCGGGCACTCGCTCGAAGGGGGGCTCGAGATCGCCGAGCGCATCCGGGAGGCGATCCGCTCGGCGACCTTCCTGTCGCGGCCCTACGGCTTCAACAGCCCCGCGCTGAACCTGCAGGAAACGATCACGGCGTCGCTCGGCATTTCTTCCGTTCGCACGCACGCGACCGTTCCGGCGGCGGTCGAGCAGCAGAAGAACGAGCTTCTTCGCGCGGCAGACCGGGCGCTCTACCAGGCCAAGGAGGGCGGCAAAGACCGGAGCGCGGCGGCACGCCCGACGGAGATGCGGGTGGGAGGGTAGCTGTCAGCTCTCAGCTCTCAGCCCTCCAAAACCTTTTTCGCGTTTCGCGGCCCCCTTTTCGATTCCCGATTCCGGATTCCCGATTCCCGGCCCCCGTTTCCCGATTCCCCTTCTAGTTGTCCGCGGAGTACCGCGGCCGTCCCGCTCCCGTTGGTCGCTCGGCTCCCGGCCCGCTCCGGCGGCTCCCCACCCCGTGCTATCCTCCTGCGCTCAGCACTTTGCGGGCACTACGACCTTCTGAGGACCCCATGACCACTTCTTCGCAAACGCGTACGGATCTCTCCCCCAAGGACGTCCTCGACGCTCTGTCGAAGCACATCCTGGTCGACGGCTACCACGTGGTCATGGACCTCGAAAAGAGCCGCGGCTCCTACCTCTACGACGCGCGGAGCGGGCGCCCTCTCCTCGACTTCTTCACGAACTTCGCCACGTTTCCGATCGGCTACAACCACCCGAAGATGGACGACCCCGAGTTTCAGGAGAAGCTGCTGCACGCGGCGAGGACGAAGCCCGCCAACAGCGACATCTATACCGGCCTCTACGCGGACTTCGTGGAGACCTTTTCCACCCGCGCGGTTCCGGCGAGCCACGCCGACCATCTCTTCTTCGTCGAAGGCGGGGCGCTGGCGGTCGAGAATACGCTGAAGACGGCGTTCGACTGGAAGGTGCGGAAGAACCTGGCCCGAGGCGGCCCCGCGAAGGGCAGCCAGATCCTGCATTTCAAGAACGCATTTCACGGGCGCTCGGGCTACACCCTCTCCCTGACGAACACCGCCGATCCCCGCAAGACCCAGCACTTCCCCATGTTCGACTGGCCTCGGCTCTCCTGCCCCGCGCTGCGCTTTCCCGTGACGGCCGAGGTCCTGGAGGAGGTCGCGCGCGCGGAGGAGCAGGTCGAACGGGAGATCCGCGCCGCCTGCGACGCCCATCCCGACGAAATGGCGGCCCTGATTCTCGAGCCCATCCAGGGAGAGGGCGGCGACAACCACTTCCGCCCGGAGTTTTTCCGCCGCCTGCGGGCCCTCGCCGACGAGCTCGAGTTCCTTCTCATCTTCGACGAGGTGCAGACCGGCGTCGGACTGACCGGATCCATGTGGTGCTGGCAGCAGATAGGCGTCGAACCGGACCTCTTCTGCTTCGGCAAGAAGACGCAGGTCTGCGGATTCGCGTCCAATCACCGCATCGACGACGTCGACAACGTGTTCAAGATCTCCTCGCGGATCAACTCCACGTGGGGTGGCAATCTGGTCGACATGGTCCGCTGCGCCAGGTATCTCGAGATCATCGAGGAAGAGAACCTGGTCGAGAACGCGCGGGTGGTCGGCGAGTACTTCCTGGGCCGCCTCCGCGAGATGGCCGAGGAATTCGCCGGGACCGTCTCCAACGTCCGCGGGAAAGGCCTCTTCCTCGCCTTCGACCTTCCCGACAAGGCGATGCGGGACAAGACCCTCACCTCCTGCCTCGAGCACGGGCTGATCGGCCTCGCCTCGGGCTCTTCCGCGATCCGTTTCCGTCCTTCGCTCGCCCTCTCGCGGAACGAGGCCGACGAAGGGGTGCGCAAGCTGCGTCGCGCGCTGGGGGCGGGAAGGTAGAGAGTTCTCAGCTCAGTTCTCAGTTCTCAGTTCTCAGTTTTCGGTGGTCAGTTTTTGGTTCTCGCGATACGTCGTATGAACTGACGACTGAAAACTGACAACTGACGACTCCTTGTTCTCCCCTCGCCTCTTTCTCGTCCTCGCCGTTTCGTCAGAGTCGCCGCGGTCGCGGTCTTCTGGCGCGCGCCTGGTCGCCGCGGAGCACCCGGGGTTCTACGAGCACACGGGAATGGACTGGGAAGCGATCCGCGGGGCCCTGGCGAAAGACTGGGAAGCGCCTGAAGCACGGAGGGTCGACGGTGACCCAGCAGCTCGCGAAGAACCTTTGCCTCTCCCCCGCCCGGACTCCGTGGCGCAAGCTGCGGAGTGGGCCATCGTCCGCCCCGGCTGGAGGGCACGCTTTCGAAGGCGAGGATCCTGGAGCTCTACGTGAACGTCATCGAGCTCGGTCCCCGCATCTACGGCGTGGAAGCCGCCTCGCGCCGGTATTTCCGCAAATCGGCCTCGGCCCTCTCGGCGCAGGAGGCAGCGACCGGGGGTTCCCGGTTCTCGGTTCTCGGTTTGCAGTTCAGTCGACGAGGCCTTCCGAACTGACTTCTGAAAACTGACAACGGATAACTCCTTGCGTCCCGCCGTGCTATTCTGCCCGCATCCCATTCACTTTCTGGAGGTTGAGCATGCGGCCGGCTCGATTTGCGTCGATCCTTCCCCTTCTGCTCCTCGCCCTGGCGGCCGGCTGCTCGAAGCGGGCGGCCCGGGTCGAAGTGTCGCCGAAGAAGCTCAAGATCTTCGGGCTGGACCACCCTCAGAGGCTCACCGCGCGGCTCCTGGACAAGAAAGGCAATCCGCTCGAGATCGGGACGGCAAACTGGGAGAGCTCCGGGCCCGCGGTCGTCACCGTCGACGCCGGCGGGCTCGTGAGCCCGAAGTCCGAGGGAAAAGCGACCATCACGGCGCGGTACGAGAAAGTCTCGACCGACATTCCCGTCGAGGTCGTGGACGTCAAGGCGGTCGAGGTCTCGCCCCCTGCCGTGCACATCATCGGTCCCGCGGGAACGTCCATCCCCCTCCAGCTCGTCATCCGCAACTCCAGGGACAAGCAGGTGGCCGTCACGCCGGTCTGGACTTCCAGCGCCCCGGCTGTGGCCACGGTCTCCGAGACCGGCACCGTCACGTCTGTCGGCAACGGGGTGGCTCTCATCGTCGCCAAGGTCGGAGACATCCAGGGCGCGGCGGAGGCCACGGTTGCGGTCCGCGACATCGCGAGGCTCGAGATCCGTCCTCTGACCGCCCTCGTGCGGGTGGGCGATTCTCAGCAGTTCCAGGTGATCGCCTACGGAATCGACGGCCGGTCGATCGAGGGCGCTTCGGCCCTCTTCCAGAGCTCAAACGGCGCCGTCGCGACGGTCAGTTTGACGGGGAACGCTGCCGGCGTGAGCGCCGGGGCCTCGACGATCCGCGCCGTTCTGGCCGGCGCCACGGCCGAAGCCACGCTCATCGTCAACTAGCGGCGCCCGGCGCGCCGCGCGGAAGGGTCGCCGCGTCGGTTGCTCAGATCCCGCGAGGCACGCCGCTCGCACGGAGCCGCCTTGAATGATTCCCGCCCGGTTGTCGATCCGTTTCCGCCGCCCACCCGAGAATTTCCGTTCTCGGGCGCGCGCATGATTCGTCCCGCGGCGGTCGCCGGCATGTTCTACGAGGACCGTCCGGAGAAGCTCCGCCGTCACGTGGAAGCGCTCCTTCCCGAAGTCGAGAAGGCGTCCGACGCGTTCGGAGCGATCGTCCCCCACGCCGGGTTCGTCTACTCGGGCCGCGTGGCCGGAGAGGTCTACGCCCGGCTGCGCATCCCTCCCGCCGTCGTTCTCCTCTGTCCCAACCACACGGGACGGGGGGCGCCGGCGGCGCTCGATCCCTCGGAGGCGTGGCGAACCCCCCTGGGAGACGTGCTGGTGGACCGGGAGCTCGCCGCGCGACTGGCGGAGCTCGCCCCCTCACTCACGCTCGACTCCGCCGCGCATGCCCGGGAGCACTCCCTCGAGGTCCAGCTTCCCTTTCTCCAGGTTCGGCGGCCGGACGTCGCCATCGTCGCGGTCTGCCTCGGCGCCCCGGATCTCGCGCTCTGCCAGGAAGTCGGGGAAGCCGTCGCGCGCCTCCGCGAGGAGCGGGAGGAGCCGCCCCTTCTCCTCGCGTCCTCCGACATGAACCACTACGAATCGCGCACCGTCGGCTCTCGCAAGGATGCGCGCGCTCTGGCCCGGATCGAGGCGCTCGACCCCGAAGGGCTCTTCTCGACGGTTCTCACGGAATCGATCTCGATGTGCGGATTCCTGCCGGCCACGGCGCTCCTGTTCGCCGCCCGCGCCGCGGGCGCCACGTCCGCGAGGGTCGTCGCCCGGCGGGACAGCGGCGACGAGACGGGGGATACGGCCTCGGTGGTGGGTTATGCGGGGGTGATTGTGGATTGAGGGCGCGGGGCGCTGGGCGAAGAACGGATAACTGAAAACTGAGAGCTGACAGCGGACAGCGGACAGCTAGATTTCGTCCTCTCTCAAGATCCCCGCGGCGGCGGCACGCAGCTCCGCCGCGACGCCCGGGGGTCCGGCGATGATGTTCCCTCGCTCCCAGAAGCGATCTCCCCCATCGAAGTCGGTGACGGTCCCGCCGGCCTCCTCGATCAGGATCGCCCCCGCCGCGATGTCCCAGGGAGAGAGTTGAAACTCGAAGAACCCGTCGAACACTCCGGCCGCGACGTTGGCGAGGTCGAGCGCCGCGGAGCCGGCCCGCCGGATGCCGCGGGCCTTCAAGAACACGGCCTTGAAGAGGGCGAGGTAGAGGTCGATGCGGTCGCGCGACCGGAACGGAAATCCCGTCGCGACGAAGGCCCCGTCGAGCCCGGGTCGGGGAGAAACGCTCAGCCGAACGCCGTTGCGAAACGCCCCGCCGCCCCGCTCCGCGCTGTAGAGCTCTTCCCGGAGCGGGTCCCAGATCACGCCCCCCACGATCTGCGCGCCCTCGCGAACCGCGATCGAAACGCACCAGAACGGAAATCCCGCGATGAAGTTCGCCGTGCCGTCGAGCGGATCCACGATCCAGGTTCGCGCGGCCTGGTCCGCGCCGCGGGCGCCGCCCTCCTCGCCGAGGAAGTTGTCGGCGGGAAAGTGCGACCGGATCGAAGAGACGATCCGGTCTTCGCTCTCCCGGTCGGCGATGGTGACGAAGTCGTTCTTCTTCTTTTCTTCGATGGACCCCGCCGGAAGGTGGCGCCATCGGCGGACGAGAATCTCTCCCGCGGCGGCCGCCGCCTCGATCGCCGCCTCGAGCAGCGTCAACGCGCTCTTTCGCGGGCGAGACGCTCGAACCCATCGGCGACTGCCTTCTGCGGGGCTCCGCCGAGCACGTTGAAACCGCGCTCGTCCGGCCGGGCCTCGCGGCCGGAGGAGAACGCCTTCCACCAGTAGACGCCCTTCCACCAGGTCTCTCTCTCGAGCGCCCGGTAGACGGCCGCGATCGCGCGCGCCGCGTCGCGTGCATGGGCCGGCCGTCCGCTGTTTTCGTCGTGCGGGGCGATCCAGGCGGAACGGCAGAGCGGAAACCCCGCCTCTGTGAAGATCACCGGCTTTCCGAGCTTGGCCGACAGCGCCCCGAGCGGCCGCGCCGCCGCCCGCACGCCCGCCTCCAGAGCGGCGTCGGCCGCCTCGGGCTCGGCGCTCGGAGGATCGTAGAAATCGACGCCGATCGCATCCAGGGCATCCCAGAATCCGATCCGGATCGCCCCCGCGGTCCAGTTGGCCGCGTAGGTCAACGGCGCGCCGGTCGCGAGACGCACGGCCGCGATCGCCTCGCGCCATTCTTCCGTCCGCGCCTCCGTCTGGATGAGCTCCGTCCCGACGCAGAAGAGAGCGGCGCCGGAGGCCTCGGTGACGATCGCATGGTGCACCAGGAACCGGCGGTACACCGCGAACCAGCGGGACCAGTCGTCCGGCGAGCTCATCGCGATGTTGCCGACGAAGACCTCGTGCCCGACCCAGATCTGCGGCTTCACCATCGACGTGATGCCCAGGGCCCGGCCGTCGGTCACCGCGCGCAGCGTTCCCTCGTCGGTCTCGCCCTGAGGGCTGCGGTGAACGAAAGACAGGCCCGGCCGGGACGCCTCGCGCTGGAAGGCGAAGGGCATCACGGAGATCGCGTTCGCGCCGAGGCGCGCCAGACGCGACAGGGTCTCCCGGGAGCGCGGCGAGGCGTAGCTCGCGTCCATCGAGTTCGACATGGCGTAGGAGAGACCGCGCAGGAACCCCGCGGGGAGAGGTCTGCGGGCGGGCGCGGAGACGGGCGCTTTGCCCGCTGCGGCCTGCCAGCGGGTGAGCGCGCTCGCCAGCGCCGGACGCTCACCCGTCAGATCGCGCAGCACCGCGGACTCGCCGTCGGTCCGGACGCCGGCCTCGATCCACGCCGCCGCCGTTCCGACGGCGAGGATCGGGGAGACGTCTTCGTCCGAATCCGCGACCTCCTGGACAGATGGCGCGACGCGAGCGCGCTCGGCAAACGCCGCGAAGCCCGCGACGTCCCGGCCCCACCAGCGGCCGGACCCTCTGGCGCCCAAGGCCATCAGAAGCGTCGGCCGGGAGAAGAGTGCGGGAGCGGCCGAGCCGTGCGCCGCCGCGGCGAAGACGGGAGACACGAGATCGGGCTCGGCGGGCGCCGAGGCGTCGACGTCGACCCGGACCTCGTCCCCCTCGCGGCTGACGTCCGCCGGCCGCGAGGATCCTGTGAGCCGGGCCTTCGCGGTCGCTTCGGAAAAGACCCGCACGGAAATGGGAAGTCCTGCGCCCTTCTTCAGGAAGCGCGCGAGCATCGGCTCGAGCCGTTCGACGGCGCCGCGATCCGCCTCCGCGAACCTCCAGCGCACGCCGGCCCGCTCGGCCGTCACGAAGGAGCGCAGCAGCTCCTCGCGGAGCCGAATCTCGTCGTGGTCCGACGCCCGCACGATCCCGAGAACGGGTCCCGCCGCGCGAAAGCGCCCTGTCTTGACGAGATCCCCGGACACGACCGTGTAGTCCGTCTCGGGTCCGTCCCGGAAAAACAGGCGACGTCCGGCGAGCCGCGGCACCGCGGAGCGCGCATTGGCGAAGAGCAGCGTCTCGGAGGCGTTTGCGGGGTCCCTCACCGCGATGGCGTCCTCCGGCGAGACGTACGCGCGGCCGTCGAAGACGAACCCCTTTCCCTCGGGGCGGACGCCGAACCGCAGAAGGCGGCGGGAAAATTCGGGGGACGGCGGAGAGATCGCGACGCGCAGCGTCTCCCAGCCGGCCGCCACCGGCGCGCCTTCGGGCCCCGTCTGGACTTCGATGCCCTGGCGCCCGGCCCATCCCGCGAAGCGGTCGAGCTCCGCGGCGGTCAGGACGCCCTCCGCCGCGCGCACCGCGATGCGACGCTTCGGGTCGGGCCGCGCCGTCGGCGCTGCGGGGCTCACGGCCGTCGGCGCGGCGGGGCTCGCGGCGGGCGACGCCGCGGCCGGTGGCTCACCGCCCATCTGGCGGCAGGCGGCGAGGGACATGACGCAGAGCCAGCCGGCCGCGAGCATCTCCGCGCGCCGGATCACGCGCCCTGGCGCGGCGGCGCTTCTCATGCCCCAACGCGCCTCCACACGACGCGGCCTCCGACGACGGTCGCGGCCGGAGCGCCCACGAGCTCCCAGCCGGCGAAGGGCGTGTTCCGGGACAGAGACTCGAACCGCGCGGGGTCGACGGTCCCCCGCGCTTCCGGATCGAACACCGTCACGTCCGCGGGGGCTCCGTCCTCGAGACCTCCGCCCGGCAGCTCGAACGCCGCGGCCGGGCCGGTGGAAAACAGGGCCGCGAACCGGCGCAGAGAGAGGCGGCCCTTCCGGACGAGCCGGTCGTGGATCAGGGCCGCGGCCGTCTCGAGCCCGACGATCCCGAAGGGGGCGACGTTGAACTCGACCGCCTTCTCGTCTTCATGGTGCGGAGCGTGGTCCGTCGCAATCGCGTCCACCGTTCCGTCTTCGAGGCCCGCGATGAGCGTTTCGATGTCCTCCGGCTCCCTCAGCGGCGGATTCATCTTGGAGTTGGTCGAGAACCCCGAGCGCGAGACTTCTTCGTCCGTCAGGACCAGGTGGTGCGGAGCGACCTCGCACGTCACCGCGAGACCACGGCTCTTCGCCTCCCGCACGAGAGAGAGCGCGCGACTCGTCGAGAGGTGCGCGATGTGCAGCCTTCCTCCCGCGAGCTCCGCGACGAGAAGGTCGCGAGCGACCGCGGCGGCCTCCGCCATCGCGGGCTGCCCGGAGAGGCCGAGGCGGGTCGAGACCGCGCCCTCGTGCATCGGCGCGCCGCCCGAAAGGGTCGGGTCCTCGCAGTGCTGGACGATCGGCATGCCGAAGAGACTCGCGTGCTGGAACGCGTGCCGGAGCAGCGCCCCATCCGAGAGCCACTTTCCGTCGTCGGAGAGCGCCACGGCGCCGGCGATGCGCATCTCTCCGAACTCGGCCAGCTCTTTCCCGAGCTGGCCCCTCGTGATCGCTCCTATGGGATAGAGCCGCGTCGCCGCGACGCCCCGGGACTTGGACACGACGTACTCGGCGATCGCCCGGTTGTCGGTGACGGGATCGGTGTTGGGCATCGCGCAGACCGCGGTGAATCCGCCCGCCGCGGCCGCCCTCAGGCCCGAGGCGATCGTCTCGGCGTGCTCCCGCCCCGGCTCTCGCAGATGCGCGTGCAGGTCGATGAACCCGGGGAAGACGAGCAGGCCGGCCGCCTCGACGATCTCCGCGCCCTCCCCGGGCAGCCCTTCACCGACCCGCTCGATCGTGCCGGAATCCACGTCGATCGAGACGTCGAGCAGGCCGTCGCGGCCGGACCGCGGGTCGATCACCCGGCCGCCGCGGATCATGAGACGCCTCATGCGTCTCCTTCCCACCCTTGCCCCGTCAGGAGGAGGTAGAGAACGGCCATCCGCACCGCCACGCCGTTGGAGACCTGCTCCAGAATCAGCGAGCGGGGTGAGTCGGCGACCTCGGAGGAAATTTCCACACCACGGTTCATGGGACCGGGATGCATCACCACGGCGTCGGGACTCGCCTTGGCGAGCCTAGCGGCCGTGAGGCCGTATCGCTTGAAGTACTCGCGGGCCGACGGGAACAGCGACGACCCCTGCCGCTCGAGCTGCATGCGCAGCATCATGACGACGTCCGCGTCCGCAAGGGCCTCGTCGAAGTCCGTCGTCGCCTCGACGCCCATCTCATCGATTCGGGGCGGAAGGAGCGTCGGAGGCGCGCACACGACGACGCGCGCCCCCATCTTGGTCAGCAGCCAGATATTCGACCGCACGACGCGCGAATGAGCGAGATCTCCGACGATTGCGACGCGAAGACCCTCGAGCCGCCCGAAGTGGCGCCGGATGGTCAGCGCGTCGAGGAGCGCCTGCGTCGGGTGTTCGTGCGCGCCGTCCCCGGCATTCACGACCCCCGCGCGGAGATTCCGCGCCAGAAAATGAGGCACTCCGGGCGTGCCGTGGCGGATGACGATGAGGTCGGGCGCCATCGCCTGAAGGTTGCGGGCGGTATCGAGAAGCGACTCGCCCTTCTCGACGGAGCTTCCCTTCGCCGCGAAGTTGAGCGAGTCGGCCGAGAGCCATTTCTCCGCGGTCTCGAAGGAGAACCGCGTTCGGGTGGAGGCCTCGAAGAAGAGGTTGACGACCATCCGGCCGCGCAGCGCCGGAACCTTCTTGATCTGCCGCTCCCCGATCGAGCGCATCGCCTCCGCGGTGTCGAGGATCAGCCTGATCTCGTCAGGCGAAAGGGTCTCGATTCCGAGCAGATCTTTGGACTGGAGCGTGGGCACCGGGAGGGCGTCAGGCGTCAGGCGCCAGGCGCGGGGCGAAGAGAGGAAGGGAAGACCTGCAGCCGCCAGCGCCCGGCGCCGAGCGCCCAGCGCCCTCTGCGATCACGCCGTCTTCTCGAGGATCCAGACTTCGTCCGTCCCGTCGGTCTCCTGAAACATGACCTTGATCACCTCGCGGCCCGCCGTGGGGACGCTCTTCCCCACGTAGTTCGCTTCGATCGGCAGCTCCCGGTGGCCTCGGTCGATCAGGACCGCGAGGCGCATCGCCCGGGGCCTGCCGAGATCGATGATCCCGTCGAGCGCGGCCCGGATGGTTCGCCCGGTGTACAGCACGTCGTCGCACAGGAGAACGGTTCTCCCGTTCAGGTCGAAGTCGATCTCCGTCTTCTTCAGGAGCGGCTGCGGGGCGACGAGGGAGAGGTCGTCCCGGTACAGGGTGATGTCGAGCGTGCCCACCGGGAACGGCCGCTCGACGAGCTCGCCGAGGCGCGCCGCGAGGCGGGTGGCCAGGGGGACGCCCCGGGTGCGTATCCCGATGAAGGCCAGGTCGGGAAGGTCCTTCTGGCGCTCGGCGATCTCGTGCGCCATGCGATCGACCATGCGACGGATCCGCTCGCTGTCGAGAATCCGGGCCTTTTTGACGAGCGTTTCAGCCAACGTCGGGGCAGTCTATGGGCGATGTCCCCCCCCGTCAAGGCGCGGGCCCCGGCGGAAAACGGCCGAAAACTGCCCTCTGTCCGGACGATTCGAGTTAGAATTGCACAAAAATAGAAATGGTCATCTACAACGCGGCTACGCGTGAGCTGACGGCGAAGATCGTGTACTACGGTCCGGGTCTGGGCGGCAAGACCACGAACCTGCACCTGCTCCACGAGCGCCTGGAGCCCGCGACCGTCGGGAAGCTCCTGAATCTCGCGACGCAGACGGACCGGACGATCTACTTCGACCTTCTTCCGGTCGAGCTCGGCGACATCAAGGGCTACAAGATCCGTTTTCAGCTCGCGACGGTGCCGGGACAGACCGCCTTCAACGAAACGCGCCGCGTCGTCTTGAAGGGAACCGACGGCATCGTCTTCGTCGCGGATTCCCAGTGGACCATGCTTCCGAAGAACCTCGAAAGCTGGCAGAACCTCAAGGAAAACCTGAAGGCCAACGGGGTCTCGTTCGAGGGCATCCCGATCGTCATCCAGTACAACAAGCGCGACTTGAGCGACATCCTCTCCGTCGACGCGCTGCAGGAGGCCCTCGGGCTTTCCGCCTATCCCTTCGTCGAAGCGGTCGCGAGCGCCGGACGGGGCGTCACCGAGACGTTCAAGCTGATTTCCAAGCTGACATTCGTCGATCTCCTTCGCCGGCTGCAGGGCCGGAAGCCCGAGGAGGCCGGGCCGCTCCCTCCCCGCCGGGAGCCGGACGACCTGCTCTCGTGGAAGGATTCACTCTTGAACCGGGGCGCGGCTCCCCCGCCGGCGCCCGCTCCCTCCCGCGAGGCTCCGCCGGCGGCCGATTCCGGATCCCTCGCGAAACGGCCTCTCGCGCTCGTGCCGTCGCTTCCCGACGAAGCGCCGTTCGAGACGGAGGACGCGGCGGACGTCGCGTCGGAGGTTTCCGCGGAGTCCGACGCTCCGTTCTCCGAAACCGGCGCCTCGCATCGCGCGGCCGCCGGCCCGCCGGCGCACTCCGACGGTCCGCCGCCTCCCTCCTCGGAGGCGTGGTCCACAGGCGCGCTCCCGGAGCTTTCGCTGCCCCCGCTGCCGGCGATCCCCGATCTCGAGCCGGCCGGCCCCATTGCGGCGGAGACCACACCGGAGGCGCTCACGCGGGAATCCCTCGGTAGCCCGTCGCCCGAATCGCCGGAACCGCTCGAGTTCCTGGATCCCGCGACCGCCCTGGACGCTCCCTCGGAGATGGAGCACGGCGCGAGCTCGGAATCCGGCGCGAGCGCCGAGTCCGCTGCCACGCCGACGCTCGCTTCCGTCTCGAGCGAGGCTCGCGAGCCGGTCGAAGCCTCCCGCGGGGCGGCGTCAGCCGAGGCCGCGGTAAACGAGCAGACGGACGCCCGCTTCCGGGCTCTCGAGGCGAAGGTGGAAGAGGCCGTGGAGGAAATCGCCCGCGAGCGTGAGGAGCGACACCGCGCGGAAGTAGAACGCCGCCGCTCGGAAAGCGACGCGGCGGCGCTGACGGCGCGCCTGGAGACCATCGAGCGCGAGGCGCGGGACCTCGGAAAGACTCTTGGAGAAAAACACGACTCGTTCGAGGGACGAATCCAGGCGCTCGCCGGATCGCTCGAGGGACGGGACGACGTGGAGGCCCGGATTCGTGAGGCGCACGACCGGCTTTCCGCCAGCGAGAAACGGCAGCGCACCTACGAGGACGACGTCTCGATCTCGCTGCGCAGTTTCGGCGAGCGCGGCGAGAAGGTATCGGCGCAGATCGCCGGGATCGCAGAACGCCACGACCGTCTCCAGGAACAGATCGCCACGATCCACCAGCAGATCGAGGTGCTCGAGGCCGCTCTCAGGGAGAAGACGTCGCAGAGCCGCCGCGAGGCGGATGACATTCGGACCGAGCTTCAGACGCTCCGCGGAGCGATCGAGGAGCGGATCGGGCACGGCCATCGCGAGGCCGAAGACATCCGGAGCCAGATCGCGCCGCTTCTCGAGGCCCACGGGCAGCGCGGCGCGGACGACGAGCGCCTCTCGCAGGAGTTCGACCGCCTTCGGGAATCGCTGGCCGACTCGCTGGGAGACCTTTCGGAGCGGCTGCGGAGAGCCGTGCGGGGGGCGTAAGAAAGTTGAGAGTTTAGAGTCAGGAGTTCAGACCAAGAAGCCGGCGGTGTGCACTCTCAACTCTCAACTCCCTCCCACCAGCCTCGATAGAAACCTCTCGTCTTCCCGCCAGTCCGCGCGGACGCGGACGGTGAGCTCTAAGAAGTAGCGCCGGCCGCTCTGCGCTTCGAGCTCCTGGCGGGCGGCGGTGCCGATGTCCCGGATCATCGTGCCGCCCCGCCCGACGATGATCCCCTTCTGCCCTTCCTTCTCGACCACGATGGACGCGGAGACGACCGTCAGGTTCTTCGCCTCGTCTTCGCGGACGGACTCGACCAGGACGGCGGAGGCGAAGGGCAGCTCTTCGCGCGTGCGCTCCAGAAGCTTCTCCCGCACGACTTCGCCGATCCATTCCGACTCCGGCGTCGCGGTCAGAAAGTCGTCGTCGTACGCCGCCTCGCCCGCGGGAAGGGCGGCGACGAGAAGGGAGGCCAGACGCTCGACGCCGTCTCCGGTCTTCGCGGAGATCGGAATCACGTCGCGAAAGGCATAACGGGCGGAAAAATCCGCGAGCAGCGGGAGCAAGGCGGGCTTGGGGAGAAGATCGACCTTGTTCAGGGCGAGAATGGCGGGCTTTCCGGCCCGCTCGAGAAGGCGGATCAGAAACTCCTCTCCCTTGCCGCGCCGATCGGCTGCGTCGATCACGAGCAGAACCAGGTCGGCCGTCGACAGCGCGTCCGTCGCGTCGCGAACCATGGCGGAATTCATGCGGTGCTCCGGCCGGTGGATCCCGGGCGTGTCCACGAGAGCGATCTCGGCCCCCGGCCGCCGCGCAATGCCCAGAATCCGCCGCCGGGTCGTCTGAGGCTTGTCGGAGACGATGGCCACTTTTTCGCCGACCAGCCGGTTGACGAGAGTGGATTTTCCGGCGTTCGGGCGCCCGACGACGGCGACCGCGCCCGCCCGGAAGGGGACGGCGTCTTCGGAGGGGACGGAGTCTCCGACGGGGACGGCGTCTTCGTTCACGACGCCGCGCCCGAACGCGGCCCGGCGACCTCCGGCTCGGCGAGGGGAACCGCCGGCTCGATGCGCACCCGGTGGACCCGCCGGCGGTCCGCCTCTTCGACGGTGAACATCAGCTCCGACTCCCGGTGGGTCTCCCCCGGCCGGGGAATGTGGCCGAGCCGCGCCGCCAGAAAACCGCCGAGGGACGAGAACTCTTCCTCCTCCGGGCCCCTGCCGAAGAGCTCCCGGACCGTCTGGACGTTCTCCTTGCCGGAAACGGAGTAGGCGTTCTCGCCGGCGGGAGTGACCGCCTCGCGCTCGTCCTCGTGTTCGTCCCAGATCTCTCCGACGATCTCCTCGAGAAGGTCTTCGACGGTGACGAGCCCCGAGACGCCGCCGTACTCGTCGACGACGATCGCCATCCAGAGATGCCGCCGCTGAAACTCCCGGAGCAACTCGGACACCTTCTTCGACTCCGGGACGAAATACGCCTCGCGAAGGATGTCGGCGATTCCGCTCATCCGGCCATGCCGCATCGTAAAGAAGAGGTCCTTCACGTGCACGGTCCCGACGACCTTGTCCGTCGAGCCGCGGACGACGGGGATCCGCGAGTACTTCGCCGAGGTGAAGAGCTCCGCGAGCGCCTCGGGCGATTCCGATTCCTCGATCGAAACCATGTCGGTCCGCGGGGTCATCACTTCGCGAACGCGCGTCTCGCCGAAATCGACGATCGAGAGAAGGAGCTTCTCCTCTTCCTTCTCGAGGATCCCTTCCTCCCGCCCGACGTCGATGTACGCCTGGACTTCTTCCTCGGTGGCGGGCGGCACTTCGGGCCGTTCGCGGCTGCCGAAGATCTTGCGCACGGGGATCGCGACCGGGAGCAGGAGCCACGAGGCCGCCGTGATCGTGGGCAGCAACCGGGCCACGATCTTCTCGGGGTCCGACTTCGCGCCCCAGCTCAGGAGCAGGATCTCCGTCACGAGCCAGCCGAAGAGGAAAACCGCGCCGCCCCACGCCCAGGGCGGCCGCAGGCCGAAACCCGCAAACGCGTGAACGACCGTGAGGAGTCCCGTCAGCAGGAGCACCTGAACGAGCACCTTCGTCGTGGTGCGGGTGATCTCGATCTCGCCGGGGCCCGAGAGGATCCTCGCGCGGTCCGGATGCTCCTCGAACAGGCCCCGCAGCCGGATCGGCGAAAGGCGGTCGAGCGCGAGCGCGAACGTTTCGAACAGCAGGAATGCCAGGTAGCAGAACCCGGCGGTCATCAAAGCCATCATGAGTCGGCGATCCCGAGCCGGAGCCGGACGCGGCTCTCGAGAGCTTCCATTTCGCCGCGGTCCGTCTCGTGGTCGTACCCCAGGAGGTGCAGGAACCCGTGCACCAGGAGCCGGTCGATCTCGCGGGACGCGGGCTCGCCCCGCCGCCGGGCCTGGCGCGCCGCGTAGGGCACCGACACAACGATGTCTCCGAGCAACCAACCGCCGGCGGCGGGGAAAGCGAGCACGTCCGTCGAACGGTCCTTCCCCCGGTAGTCCCGGTTCAGGCGGCGCATCCGCGCGTCGCCGCAGAACAGGACCGACACCTCCTCCGCCCGCGCCCTCGTGAACCGCGCCGTCCGCGAGAGAAGCGACCGGACCCGCGCGGGTCGAGGAGCCCCCGAGGCGCTCGCCTGCACGTCGCACCTCACCGCGACTCGGACGCCCGCGTTCCGCTCGGCCGGGGGGCCGCCGAATCGTGCGTCGGGGCCTCTCCGGTCTTCCGGCGGGAAAACCCGCGGTTGAACTCGAAGCCCGGATAGTCGATCCGATGGTGGTAGATGTTCGAGACCGTCCGCTCCAGCGTGTCGACGATGATGGCGAGATCGCGCATCGTGAGGTCGCAGTCGTCGAACTGCCCGTCGCGAAGGCAATCGTCGACGATCGTCTGGATCATCGCGCGGATTCTCGCCGGCGACGGCTCGATCAGGGTTCGGGAGGCGGCCTCGACGGCGTCGGCGATCATCAGGATCCCGTTCACACGCGTCGTGGGCCGCGGGCCCGAGTGCCGGTACTCCGTCTCGCGGATCGGCGAGTCTTCCGGGCCCGACTTGGTCAGCGCCTTCTGGTAGAAGTAACGGATCAGCTTGGTCCCGTGGTGCTCGCTGATGGCCGAGACGAGCTGTTCCGGCAGGCGCGCCTTCGTCGCGAGATCGACCCCTTCCTTCACGTGCGCCGCGATGACGAGCGCGCTCATCGAAGGCTCCAGCCGGTCGTGGCGGTTCGCCCCCTTTGGCTGGTTCTCGATGAAGTAATCCGGCATCTTCGTCTTGCCGATGTCGTGGTAGTAGCCCGCGACGCGGGCGAGCAGCGCATCGGCGCCGACAGCCTCCGCGGCGGCCTCCGCGAGGTGTCCCAGCACGAGGGAGTGCTGGTACGTGCCCGGAGCCTCGAGCGCGAGCGTGCGCAGAAGTGGCAGGTTCTGGTTCGAGAGCTCGAGCAGGCGGATGTCCGTCGTGACGTGAAAGAGGTGTTCGAAGACGGGCAGGAAAACCCCGACGATCATCGCGACGAACCATCCGCCGGCGAGCCCGCCGAGCACGTCCGCCGCGAAGTCCCAGCCCCTCGCCTCGCCGTTCAAAAAGGCGATCGCGGAGATGGAGACCAGGTTCGCCGCGGCGACGATCGCCCCCATCCCGAGCAGGACGCTGCGCGAGCGCAGCTTCCCGATTACGAAGATGCCGGCGAGCGATCCCACGAGCGCGAAGAGGACGAACGGGAAGCTCTGGCCCATGAGGATGCCGGCCCCGATGGCGTGCACCGCGGCGAACAGGAGCGCCGGGCCCATCCCGGCGACGAGGCTGACCATGATCGAGCCCGCGGCGAACGGGATCGCGTAGTACGTGTGCGCCGCCCAGGCGGAGCCCTCGAAGCTCGAGGAGAGCCCCTGCGCGAGGACGAAGGCGCCGCGCGTCAGGAGGGAGAACAGGATTCCGGCCGCGAGGATCGAGGCGTAAACCATCTCCGGCCGGCGCTCCCGCCTCCGGCGGCGCTGCCGCCGCGCATCCACCCAGAAGGCAGCTGCCGCGAGGAGCTGAAGGATGACGATCCCCATGACCTTGACCCAGGACGAAGGGTCGGCCGCGGACGCGCGGACCGCGGCGATCCACTCCGCGGCCTTGGGAGAGATCTCGTCTCCCTTGCGAACGATCACCTTCCCGCGCGGGATCCGCGTCAGCACCGTCTCGACGGACCGGGCCGCCTCCTGGCGGCGTCGCAGCGTCTCCGTCGCGTCGTACGTCAGATTCGGGCGAAGTCCGGCGGCCAGAAACGCGGAGACCTCGGTGAGCGCGCGCCCCGCCAGCGGGCCGGCGGCCAGCCGCTTCGCCACCGCGTTCTTCGTCTGCGACCCGTACTCGACGACGTCCGAAAGGTCCTTCCGCCGAAGCTCGCGTCCGCTGCGCGTGTCGCGGAGGACGATCCCCCTGTCATGGCTGTCGGACAGAAGTTCGCGGTTGTCGACGACGCCCGCCCGGTAGAGGTCCGCGCCCGCCTGCAGAAGCCGCTCCTCGATCGCCGGCGAAAACTGCAGGCCCGCCAGCGCGAGAAGGGCCTCGTCGCCCACCGGGAGATCGAACGCGTCTCTCAGAGCCGGAGGAAGCCCGTTGCGCCGCCGCCCGCCGGTCTCGGCCGCGCGCGCCTTCGAGAAGGATCCGCGGATCTCCGCCGTCAGCCGGTCGGGGGCCGCCGTGTCCCAGTCGTAGACCGGGAGAACCTCGGCCGCGGCTTCGACGCGCCGGTGCGCCGTGGCCGCCGCGTCGGGAACGATCAGGTCGCGGGGGGCGATGACGTCGCGCGTCGCGATCTCCCCCGCCCGAGCCGGTGCCCGGCGGAACGAGAACGCCGGCGCGAAGGCGAACGTGGTCGCGAACACGTAGGCGACGGCCCAGGCCCAGAATCGCCAGGGACGCCGCTGCTTCGCGGGCTGCCCGGGCTCTCGCGGCGCGCCGCCGGAACCGCGCAATGTGATCGTCGAGCGCCGAGATGGCGCGCCGGGTCCCATCAGATGTTTCAGCGCCCGAGAGCGGGGCGGCTGGCTTCGCGCTGCTCGCGCTCGCGGTCGAGGGCCTCGTAGGCCGTGATGATCGACTGGACGAGGGGATGCCGCACCACGTCCTTCTGATCGAAGAGCACAAACTTGATGCCGTCGAGATTGGAGAGAAGCTGCTGGGCCTCCCGCAGGCCGGAGGTCTTGCCTGAGGGCAAGTCGATCTGCGTGACGTCGCCCGTCACCACGGCCTTCGAGCCGAACCCGATGCGCGTCAGGAACATCTTCATCTGCTCGGATGTGGTGTTCTGCGCTTCATCCAGGATGATGAAGGCATCGTTCAAGGTGCGCCCTCGCATGAAGGCGATCGGCGCCACTTCGATGACCCCGCGCTCGAGAAGCTTCGCGGTCTTCTCGTAACCGAGGATGTCGTACAGGGCGTCGTAGAGCGGCCTCAAATACGGGTTGATTTTTTCGACGAGATCGCCGGGAAGAAAGCCGAGTCTCTCCCCCGCCTCGACGGCCGGGCGGGCGAGGACGATCCGCTTGACCTTTTTCTCGAGGAGCGCCGCCGCCGCCATCGCCACGGCGAGATAGGTCTTCCCCGTTCCGGCGGGACCGACCGCGAAGACGAGGTCGTGGCGCTCGATCGTCTGGACGTACACGCGCTGTTTCACGTTGCGAGCCGTCACGACCGACTTCAGCGTCGGCCCGAACGGGCTGTCGATGAAGAACTCGACCAAGGAGGCGTTCGGGTCCTCCTTGACGACGCGGATCGCGGTCAGAACGTCGCTGCCGCGCAGTGGATATCCCAGCGTCAGGAGCTCCGAAAAGCCCCCGAGAAGCCGCCGGGCCGCGTCCTGCGGCGCCCCTTCGCCGACCACGGAGATCTCGTTTCCGCGCGCGGCCAGCCGGACGCCGAACGCGTCCTCGATGGCGCGAAGGTTTTCGTCCGCGATTCCGAAGAACTCCGTCAGCCCCGATTCGGGAAAGGTCAGAGCCGTCGTTGGTTCAGGAATTTTGCTCGCTCCTTGCGACCGGGCGCCGGATGGGCGGGCGCCTCTCGGATCGCGCACTCAAAGCTACCACGCGGGAAAGGCGAGCAAAAAGCGGGCCCCGGAAAATGCCGGAGCTCCCTCTAGAATCAACCCTCATCGAATCAGCCGTTTCCAGCGGGATTGCGTTCCCGCGGCCCGCGCGCCCTAGCGACCGTCGGCGATCGCCTTCGCGACTTCCTCGAGGCCGTTCTCGACCGCGTCCCGGATCGTCGAGCCCTTGTTCTTGTGGCGGATCTCACCGACGACGTTGCCCTTCGCATCCTTGACCAGGACCTCCACGCCCACGCCCGGGTTGGCCATCCAGCCTCCCCAGTAACGGCCGGCGCCCCGCGGCTCCCAGGCGTTGAAGACGTTGCCGGTGACCACGAGGTCCCCGCCCGACTTGACGACCTTGAAGCCCTGCTTGTCCAGCCACTGCTCCATGTAGTCACGGGCGTCGTGAGCGGCGTCACGCGCCTCGCGGCCGCGGCCGTTCTCGTCGAACTCCTTCACCGAGACAGTCCGGTACTTCTTGAGGCTTCCCTCCGGGAAATAGACCCAGTCGGCGTCCTTGCCCTTGGTGAGCTTGTCGTAATCGGGCAGGAACTTCGCGGGCTCGTCCCTTTCCTTCGCATCGTCCGAGTCCTGGAATCCCTTCTTGGCCGCTTCTGCGGGGCGGGCGGAGAGTACGAGGAAGGCGACGAGAGACATGGCAAACAAACGCGTCGTGTGACGAAGCATGATCAGGGCCTCCTTAATTGCGGTTCAAATTCTACCAAAACCCCAGCCTCCCGGGCGGACCGTCAACCGGCCAGGCGCTCGCAGACGGCATCGGCGGCGGCGGACGTCGAGAGCTCCCCTCCCACGTCCCAGGTGCATTTCCGGGCGGCCACGCAGGAGGCCACGGCCCGCTCGATCGCCAGCGCCTCCTCCCTTTTTCCGAGGTGTTCGAGCATCAGAGCCACCGTCAGGATCGCGCCAAAGGGGTTGGCCCGCCCCGTCCCGGCGTACTTGGGCGCGGAGCCGTGGACCGGCTCGAACATCGATACCCGTCCCGGGTGGATGTTCCCCGACGCGGCCATGCCGAGCCCTCCCTGGAGAGCCGCTCCGAGGTCGGTGACGATGTCCCCGAACATGTTGTTGGTGACGATCACCTCGAACGGACGGGGGTCCCGGATCAGCTGAAGGCAGAGCGCGTCCACGTAGAGGTGCGACGCTTCGATCCCGGGGTACTCGCGCGACACCTCCGCGAAAGTGCGCTGCCAGAGGTCCCCGACGAACCGCATGGCGTTCGACTTGTCCGACATGACGACCCGCCGGCGTCCATTCTCCTTCGCGAAGGAGAACGCATGGCGGATGATCCTCTCGACGCCCCGCCGGGTCGAGAGGTCCTCCTGAGTCGCCACCTCGTCGGGGGTTCCCTTCTTGAAGTTTCCCCCGATCCCGACGTACGACCCTTCCGTGTTCTCGCGGA
This sequence comes from Thermoanaerobaculia bacterium, assembly GCA_038203955.1. Taxonomy (GTDB): domain Bacteria; phylum Acidobacteriota; class Thermoanaerobaculia; order UBA5066; family Gp7-AA6; genus JALYUA01. The sequence goes on from JBBRDK010000002.1 coordinate 28,144, forward strand.
ACACCACGAAATCGACGTCCGCCGCGGTATAGCCCTTCAGCGGCGAGAGCCGGTCGTCGAGGCAGCGGACCGGCCGGTAGTTGACATAGAGGTCGAGCTGGAACCGGGCGCCCAGGAGGATGTCCGCCGCGTGCTTCATGTCCGGCACCCGCGGGTCGCCGAAGGCCCCCATGAAGATGGCGTCGTAGTTCCGGGCGAGGTCGTCGAACGCCCCCGGGGCGATGGTCTCGCCCGTCGCCAGGTAGTGGTCCGCGCTCCAGGGGAACGACACGAGCTCGAGGCCGAGAGAGCGGCGCGCGTCCAGGCGCTCCAAGACCTTGACGGCTTCCCGGGTGACGTCGACGCCGATGCCGTCCCCCGGAACGATCGCGAGCTTCATGCGGCGGGGAAGATAGCAGAACGAGGGTTAGCTCTCAGCTGTCAGCTGTCAGCTCTCAGCTGTCAGCGGTTCTCAGTTCTCAGTCGTCAGTTGCTGAAACCGCGCCCCTATCCATGCCCTTGGCCCTTCACCCGGTTAGTATTACCGCATGAAGATCGGTGACTGTGTCCGGGAGATCCTGATCGAGGCGGGAGCCGCGCCGGAACGTCCCACGCCCGCCGGACTCGTGCCCCGGATTGCCCGCGAGGCCGAGCGGTACCTGGAGCGCGTGCGATTCGATCCGGCGCGGTACGTGCGGCACGCTCTTCTTCTCTGGGAGGACTGGGAGGTCATGGTCATCGGGTGGGAGGCCGGCCAGATCACGCCCATCCACGACCACCGCGGCGTCCTCGGAGGAATGGCCGTGCTTTCCGGCGCCGTCCTCGAAGAGCGGTTCACGACGCCTCATCTCGCGCCGCAGCTTTCCGACTCGAGGGTCCGCCCGGAGGGAGACCTCTGTGACACGGGACCCACCGTTCTGCACCGGCTCATGCCGCAGACGCCGCGCGCGGTCACGCTCCACGTTTACAGGCCTCCCCTGCGGAGCATGGGAATCTGGGACGACGGAGGGCTGCGAGAGATCCGCGGCTCCGAGTTCGAGATCGGCGTCGAGGAGTTTGCCGGGGCGGGGCGTTGAGGAAGAAGTTGAGAGTTGAGAGTTAAGCGTCAAGACTTAAGCGCTGAGCCCTTAGTTCGTTCGCTTCCCCAGCACGACGGCCCACGGCGCGCCGCGCTCGTCTGAGATTCGCGACACGACTCGCTCTCCGAAATCGAGGGGAGTTTCCGGAGGCGCGACGCGGAATAACCGCCGCCCGGGTGGAACCGGCGCCTTTGGGGCGTCGGCTCGACGCACGCGTCTGACCGCCTCCACCGCGGGTGTCCAGTGGACGAGCCGGGAGTCGATCTCCACGCGCCCGAATCGCTCCCACACGAGCGCGGTCCGCGCGAGGAGGTTGTCGTGCCCCTCGAATCCGTCGAGCACCTCCAACCGGGGGGCCCAGTCGAGGAAGAGCGCGCGCACCGAAAGAGCTCCCGCGACGAGGAGAGCCCCGACGGCGGCGAGGGCCGCCGGCCGCGCCGCCCGGAGAGACACGGCCCCGACGAGCGCGAGAACGCCCGCCGCGGCGGCCACGCCGGTCACCGTCGTCAGATAGGCGAACCGGAATCCGTTCGGCTGCATGACCGGTCCGGAGGCGACGAAGGCGGCGGAAGCCGCCGCCGCATGGGCGAGGAGAAACGCGGAGAGCTCCCGGGCCGGGAACAACAGCGCACGCCCGAGCGCGAGGGCGACGGGAACTCCGATCAGCCATCCTAGCCGGGGCCTTGGGACGTCCTGCCAGGGAGAGGGATCCGGGAGCCACCACGGCGCGGCGATCGCGTCGGCCGCCGCGGTGAGCGCAGGCCACGGCGAGCGCGCGGCGCGCAGCTCACGAACCATGCTCTGGTCGCCGGCGCGCGCGAAATAGGCAGCGCGCCGCCCTTCGCGCAGCAGAAACAGCGGCGCGGCGATCAGCGCAAAGCCCGCCGCCACCGCCAGCGCGTGGCGGACGCGGCGCGGCGCCGGCGGCCCCGCTTCGAGAGGCCAGAGGGCGAAGAGAAGGGAGGCGCCGAGGGCGATCCACGACGCCAGGTAAACGTGCGCCCCGAGGCCGAGAAGGGCTCCGGCAGCGAAGGCGGCGGACGCCGACCGCCGGCGCACGGCGCGCAGAAGAGCGAGCGCCGCGAGATCGACGAGCGGCGCGATCACGACGGCCACGTATCCCCAGCGGGAAAGGATCAGGCTCCAGCGCAGTCCGGCGACGACCAGCCCCGCGAGGGTCCCTCCCCCGCGCGGTAGGAGCGCGCGTCCCAGCAGGATCGCGGTCACAACGGAGAGACTGCCGGCGAGCGCGGAGAGGAATCGCACGCCGAACACCGTCGCGCCGAACGCGTGAAGCGTCGCGCGGAAGAGCTCGAGGTAGAGCACCCCGACGCTGCCGTACGGCCGGGCGACGCCGAAGGGCGCGGGGCGGATCGCATCCGCGAAGTCACGCCACGTCCCGGAGAGGGCAAGCGAAGGATGGATCAGCGTGAGGTCCTCGATCCACAACGCAACCGGCACCGACGAGAGCCGCCAGAAACGCAGCGCCGCGCCCGCCGCGACCACGCCGACCGCCAGCGCGGCCAGAGTGGTCCCGCGCCACCGGAGCGGTTCGAGCGGCGCGCGGGCGACCGCCGTTTCGCTCCACAGAAGGAAGGCCGCCGCGCCCAAAGCGCCCGCGGCCCCCGCCGCAGCGATGGCGGCCAGGGTGAGTACGAGCCGCGGCAGCGCCCAGGCTGGATCGGGGTCGGTCAGCAGCAGGGGACGGATGGCGCGGACCACCGCCGCGGCGGCGACGAGAGCGGCGCCCAAGCCGGCGGCCAGCGCGGCGCGCTCCGGACGCGCGAGCGTCATGCGGGGCCGCGCGCGGGGCGCGGGACCGCCAGGACGACTCCCCAGTCGCGCCCCCAGGCATCGCGCACGCGCTCCACCACTCTCTCTCCTCCGCGGGGCGCGGAGCGCGGGGCGGCGACGCGGAAAGCGCGAGGGGAAATCGACGCGAGCAGCGGCATTCCCGGCGCCGCGCGATCCGGGTCCAGCCGGTACCGGCGGACCGCGTCGACGGTGATCGGAGAGTGCTCGGTGCCGGATTCGACCGATACCGGGCCGAAGGTTTCCCACCGGGCGGCCGCCCGTCCGAGGAGGGTGTCCTGTCCGTGGAACGCGTCGAAGGTCTCGCGCTGGACCGGCCAGACGGCGAGAGCATCCCGGGCGCCGAGTGCTCCCGAGACCGCCACGACGCCGACGGCCGCGATGGCAGCCGCCCGCCGCGAGAAATCGACCGGCCGCGGCGCGCGCGGCTGCCGCCGCGACGCGGCGAATGCGCGGCCGGCGAGAAGCAGAATCCCGCAGGCGGCGGCGACGGCCGCCACGTCGGCGAGATAGCCGAAGCGGTAGCCGTTGGGGATTCCCGCCTGCCCTCCGACCACGGAGGCGGCGAGCGCGGCGGCGCCGTGAGACAGGAAAAACGCGGAAGGCTCCTCGCCGGGACGCGCGAGCGCGCGCGCCGCCGCGACTCCGAGGGGCACGACCATCAGCCAGCCGAGGAGGGCGTACCCCGAGAAGGGATCCGGGCGCCCCCAGGGAGCGGAGAGCGAGTCGGCGGCCGCCGCGAAGAGCGGCATGGGAGAGCGGGTCCGGCGCATCTCCCGAACCACGTTGTGATCCGACGCCCGCGCGAAATAGGGAGCGACGCGCCCCTCCTTCCAGAGAAAGATGGGGAGGGTGACGAGAAAAAAAGCGGCAGCGAAGGTGAGAGGTAACCGCGCAAGAGGGCGCAAGCGAGTGACCGCCGCGGGAGTCCCCGAAGGGCCCGGCACCGGCATCGGCCAGAGCGCCAGCAGCAGGAGCGCCGCCGCGGCGACCCACGCGGCGAGATACACGTGGGTTCCGATCCCCGCGACCGCTCCGGCGGCGGCGGCGAGCCACGCGCTCCGGCGCCGCCGCGCGAGAAGAACGAGAAGACCGGCCGCGTCGACTATCGGCGCGAGCACCACCGCGTTCCAGCCCCACCGGGAGTTCAGGAGGTTCCACCGCAGCGCCGCGAACGCGAGGGCGGCCAGGGCGCCTCCGCCGGAGGGGAGGAGCATCCGTCCGAGGAGGTAGACCGTTCCGATCGAGCAAACGCCCGCCGCCGCGGCGAGGAACCTCACTCCCAGGACCGTGGTGCCGAACTTAGAGAGGGCCGCGCGATATCCCTCGAGGTAGAGAACGCCCACGCTTCCGTACGGCTTCTCCACCCCGTACGGGGCGGGGCGGATCGCGTTGACGAAGTCCGACGGCGCTCCCCGCAGCTCGAGAGCGGGGGTCACGAGCGAGAGGTCGTCGATCCACAGAGACGAAGGCAGGCGTTCGAGCGCGGCGAAGCGAAACAAGGCACCGAGGATCAGCGCGAGCAGCGCGAGCCCCCCGAGCGAGCGCTTCGACAGCGCGAGCGGCTCGACGGGTGTGGTCAGAATCCCCCCCCGGTCGACCCAAACGCGAAAGATTCCGGCGGCGGAGCCGGCCGCGAACGCGGCCCCGGCGATCGCGGCGAGGCCGAGCAGCATCCGCGGCGCCGCCCACGCGGGATCGGGGTCGGTGAGGGGGAGCGGACGGAAGACCCGCACGAGGTCGACCGCGGCGACGAAACCGAAGAGAAGCCCGACGAGGAAAGCGGCCGGGTTCCCCGGCCTCACGCGAAGATCAGCGCCGGGCCCGTCTGTTCTCGAGGAACCGTCACCTCTGAAAGAGCCGTCACTTCTCGAAGAAGAGGAAGAGATTCACGGCCGTCGGGCCGAGCGAGAAGAAGTCCCCCGAGCGCAGCGTCGCCGCGCAATCGTCCTCCGTCGCTCCGCCGAGATCGTCGGGGACGGGGATCGCCTCGCCGTTCAAGTACGTGCCGCACGTGGACCGCATGTCGACCAGGCGAAAATGCGGCGTCGAAGAGAAGAGACGGCGATAGAGCTTCGCGTGGATCCGCGAGACCTCGGCGTTTAAAAACGCGTCGGGAGACGACACGCGAAATCCCGAGACGGGCATCCCGACGCCGATGAACTCGGGAACCTCGCGCCCGATCAGCAGCTCCTCGAAATCGAGCTTGACGAGGCCGGCGTTGTACGGGCCGAGCCCCAGCAGGTAGTGCCCCTCCGGCAGCCGCAGAAGAGTCTTCTCGAGGCGGGAGGACATGCCGGCCATTCCGTTATCGACGAAGGACATGACGTCCCGCTGGCGGGATTCCAGCGCTTCCCGGCAGATCGCGGAATAGAGATCGTCTTTCATGGTGACGTGGGGAACAGCAAAAGCCGCGCCTTGCGGAACCGAAGAGCAGGGCGCTCGAAGACCGCGGGCCGAGCCGAAGGCCTCACGCGCTCATTGTCGCACAGGAGAGGGCGTTGGGCGCCGGGCGCGAGACGTTGGGCGCCGGGCGCAACCGGGCCCCTCTGCCCGATCAGTTCACCGGGCCGTCCGGATTCGAGCGCGGCGTGTCCTCGGAAGCGGGCGTCTCCTCCGGGACGGCCTCCGTCTCGATCGTCCACCGCTCGTAGACCTCGGCGGGAAGCTCGACGAGAAACCGCGACGGCTCCAGGATCACGTCGACCCCGTAACGGTCACGGGCGAGCATCGGATAGACCAGGTTGACCTCGTTCTTCGCGCGCGTGACCGCCACGTAGAAGAGGCGGCGCTCCTCTTCCAGCCCCTGGTCGGTGTTCGCGGACCGGTAGCTCGGGAACCGTCCTTCCGAGAGCCCCATCACGACGACGCGGCTCCACTCGAGCCCCTTCGCCTGATGGATCGAGGAGAGGACGACGCGGTCGTCGTCGGCCTCGCCCGCCACGACGTCTTCTCCCGAGAGCTCGTTGAAGAGCGTGACTTCCTCCAGGAACGCGGGCAGCGAGTCGTACGACTGGGCGAACTGCGCGAACTGCTCGAGATCGTCGAGCCGCGCGTCCCCGTTGGGAAACTTCGCGCGCGCAAAATCCCGGTAGACGCCATCGACGACCGCGCGGATCGCCTCGGCCGGGGACGAGCGAACCGACGGAGACTCGAGGCGCCCGAGCAGGGTGCGGAACGGCTGCAGGGCGGCCGCCGCGCCGCGCGGAAGCTCGATTCCCCCGGCGCCCTCGCGCTCGCGGAACGATGCGAGCGGATCCGGCCGCCCGCCGATCGCCTGCCAGACCGCCGTCGCGGCGCGCTCCCCCACGCGCGGGAAGAGCTTCAGTGCCCGCTTCCAGGACAGCTCGTCCTTCGGGTTCACGACGAGCCTCAGGAAAGCGAGGACGTCCTTGACGTGGCGTTGCTCGAAGAACCGCATGCCCGAACGGATCTCGTAAGGAATTCCGCGGCGCGTCAGCTCGATCTGGAGCTCCAGCGCCTGGTAATGCGCCCGATAGAGCACGGCGAGATCGGCCAGCTTCTCTCCCTCGTCGTGCCACTCGAGGAGCCGCTGAGCGACGAAGCGGGCCTGGTCGGGAATGTCGGGCAGCGCCACGACGGCGGGAAACACTCCGCCGTCCCGGGCCGCGCGAAGGTCCTTCGGAAACTGCCTCACGTTGTGCGCGATCGAAGCGTTGGCGAGCGCCAGGATCTGCGGCGTCGAGCGGTAGTTGGTGGTGAGCCGGTACGTCTTCGCTTCCGGGTATCGCTCGGGGAAGCCGAGGATGTTCTCGAAAGACGCCCCCCGAAACGAGTAGATCGCCTGTGCGTCGTCGCCCACGACCGTTACGTTGCGGCGGACGCGGGCCATGCCGTCGACGAGATCGCCCTGAAGCCGGTTCGTGTCCTGGTACTCGTCCACGAGGACGTGGTCGTAGGACGCCGCCATCTGCGCCGCCGTCTCGGGGCTCTCGTCGAGGAGCCGCTTCCAGAGCAGGAGCAGGTCGTCGTAGTCGCACGCGTTGCCGAGACGCTTGCGCTCCCGGTAACGCTGGAAAACGCCGGCGATCTCCGCCTCGAGGGCGGAGAAATGCGGGGCGCGCTCGCCCAAGACTTCCGCGAACGGCCGGCCCGTGTTGATCGTGTTGGAGTAGAGGTCGAGCAGCACGTCGCCCTTGGGGAAGCGGCGCTCGACGACGGGGATGCCGCGGTCCGACGTCGACGCCTCGAGGAGCTCGCGCGCGTCTTCCGGGTCGAGGATCGTGAAGTTCGGGGCCAGGCCCACCCGGACGCCGAAGCGCCGGAGCAGGCGGTTTCCGACGGAATGGAACGTCCCGCCGAGGAGACGCCGGGTGTCCACGGTGAGCAACGCTTCGACCCGCCGCAGCATCTCGCGGGACGCCTTGTTCGTGAAGGTCAGCAGCACGATCCGCGAGGGGTCCGTCCCCGATTCGATGAGCCGGGAAACGCGGTAGACGAGCGTCCGGGTCTTCCCCGAACCCGCCCCCGCGATGACGAGCAGCGGGCCCCCGCCTGCCAGGACCACCTCCCGCTGCTCTTCGTTCAACTCCCGGTCGTAGTCGACGCGGTAATTCCGGAGAGGAACGGGCTTCTTGAGGACGTATCGGCGTTCCACGTGTTGAGTTTATTGGAGTTGAGAGTGGGCGGTTCAGAGTTGAGAGTTGAGAGTCCGGCGGCCGGAACGAACGCTCAACGCTGAACGCGCTCAACCTTCCCCCTCCCGCCTCCCGCCCCGTCACAGTAATCTTTTTGCCTGCCTTCGCGTTCTAATGGACGGGCCTGGCGACGTTACGGGCCGGCCAAGGAGACCGAGTCATGAGCATTCAACAGTTTCGCCGATCCGTCCTGGTGGTGGCCGGGGTCGCTGCTCTGGCGGCCGCGGGCCTTTTCGCCGGGCGTCTGTCCGCCGACGCCTTTCCGAACAAGGGCCGCGGCGATTTCGCTCCCCGGATGTTCGGGCGGATGGCGCGATTCCTCGAGCTGACCGACGACCAGCAGGCGCAGATCAAGACCGTTCTGAAGGCGCACGCCGCCGAGATCGAAGCGCAGATGGCCGCCAAACGAACCGCCCGGCAGGCCCTGCGGCAGGCGATGCTCTCGCAGCCCGTCGACGAAGCGGCGATCCGGGCCCGGGCCGAGGAGGGTGGAAAGGTCGAAGCCGACGGCGCCGTGCTCTTCGCGCGGATCCGGACGGAGATCGATCCGATCCTAACCCCCGACCAGCGAACGAAGGTTCAGACGTTTGCGACGCGGTCGCGCCGCCGCCGCGACAACGCGATCCAGTCCTTCGACCGGTTCATCAAGAGCGGCTCGTAGCATCGTCTTGACCGCGCCCGTCCCCGCCTCTCCTCCGGCGTCCTCTCCCCGGTCCGACGAAGCGGCCCTGGTCGAGAAGGCGCGCCGCGGGGACGAAGACGCCTTCGCGGAGCTGATTCGTCTGGGCGGGCCCGCGGCCCTCGGAGCCGCGCGCCGAATCACCCGGGACCCGGCCCTCGCCCAGGATGCGGCCCAGGAGGCCTTCCTCCGCGCGTACCGGGCGCTCGGGGACTACCGGCAGGAATCGTCGTTCGTCGCATGGATCCGGAAGATTGCGGTTCGCACCGCGATCGATCTTGTCCGCCGCCGCCGCCCGGAAGACCCGCTTCCCGAAGGCTCGCTGGCAGGCGCGTCGGAAGAGAAGCGGCAGGAGGACGCCGACCTCCTTCGCGTGGCCCTCGCCACGCTCTCTCCGCTCGACCGGGAGATTCTTATCGCCCGGGAAGTCGAGGGGACAGGCGACGCGGAGGTCGCCCGCCGTTTCGAGATGACCGTCACGGGAGTGCGCGTGAGGATGCACCGGGCGCGCAAGAAGCTGCGGGCCCGTTTTCTGGGGGGGATGGTATGAGCATCGAGAAGACGAGCTGCGCGCGAGTCGTCGCGGACCTTCGCAGAGGGACTCTGACGCCGCGGGAGGAGTCGCATCTCTTCGTCTGCCGGTCCTGCCGCGGCGAAGCGAGGCTCGCCGCCGCGTGGAAAGCGATGCCCTCCCCGCGGGACGGGGAGAGAGCCGACCCGGTCGACGAGAGCTTCGTCCAGGGCGTGCTGCGCCGGGTCCGCGAAGACCGGCTTCGGCGAGTCCGCCGCCGCATGGGGATCGCCGCCGCCGCCGCGCTGCTGTTCTTCTTCGCGGCCGGCCTCGGGCAGAGGGCGAATGCGAGCCCGCCGGATGACGGCGACGAGTCGTATGCCCAGATCGTGACCGCCTCGCCGGAGTCGGTTCTGCCGAGTGAGTAGTCAGTTATCGGTTAGCAGTCATCAGTCGTGGGGAAACTCGGAACTGACAACTGAAAACTGAGAACTGAAAACGCGCGCGGCGCGCCTGCGCTCGTTTACACTCCGGCCGTGCCTCTCCGACTCACGACGGCGGGCGAATCCCACGGCCCTCGGCTGACGGCCGTGCTCGAAGGAGTCCCCGCCGGGCTCGCCGTCGACCGGGCTTCGGTCGCTCTAGATCTCGCGCGTCGGCAGCACGGCTACGGGCGCGGCGGCCGCATGAAGATCGAAAAGGATGAAGCCGTCTTCGAAGGAGGAGTTCGAGGTGGCGTGACTCTCGGCTCGCCGATCGCGATCGGAATCGCCAACCGGGACCACGCGAGCTGGGAATGCGTCATGGGCGCCTTCGGAGTCGACCCCGAAGCGGCGCGTGCCCGCCGGCTCACGCGTCCGCGCCCCGGCCACGCGGATCTCGCCGGAGGCATGAAGTTCGGGTCGCGCGATCTCCGGGACGTGCTCGAACGCGCCTCCGCGCGCGAATCCGCCGCCCGAGTGGCCGCCGGCGCCGTGTGCCGGCTTCTGCTGCGCGCCTGCGGCGTCGAGGTCGCGAGCGGCGTGCTCTCGGTGGGAGCCATCGCCGATGCCGCATCGCCTCGCAGCTTCGCGACCGCGGCGGCGGCGCGCGACGACTCGCCGCTTCGCGCCACCGATCCCGCTCTGGAACCGAAGATGATCGCGGAAATCGACGCCGCCAAACGCGACGGAGAAACGCTCGGCGGTTCGATTCTGCTGGCCGCGTCCGGTGTCCCCGCGGGCCTCGGCTCCTACGTCTCCTGGGACCGCAAGCTCGACGGCCGCATCGCCCACGCGCTCCTCTCCGTCCCCGCGGTCAAGGCGATCGAGTTCGGCGCGGCGATCGACGCCTCGCGCGGGCCCGGCTCGCACGCGCACGACGAGATCGAGCGGGCGCCCGGCGGAGGGCTCCGCCGCCGGAGCAACCGCGCCGGCGGGCTGGAGGCGGGAGTGACCAACGGAGAAGAGATCGTAGCCGTTCTCTTCATGAAGCCGATCTCGACGCTCGCCCGGGGGCTCGATTCGGTCGACCTCGAGACCGGGGAGGCCGCGCGCTCCGCCTACGAGAGAAGCGACGTGACCGCGGTCCCCGCCTGCGGCGTCATCGCGGAGGCGATGCTCGCGTTCGTTCTCGCGGACGCGTTGCTGGAGATGACGGGCGGAGACCGGATGGAAGACGTCCTCGACCGACTCTCCCGCCACCGCGCCCGAACGGAGAGCTACGGAACACGCTGAAGGCTCGCTGAACGCTCGACGCTGAAGGCTCAACGGTTTCTTCTCCCCCGTACCCGTCGCAGCGGCTGAGGCCGCGGCGCGGCGGCGCTCTCCGCTGCCATGCCGATTCCCGGAAGCGGCGAGACCGGCCCGGGCGCCCACGTCGCCTCCATCTGAGCGAGAGACCAGCGGTGTGACTCGAGCGGAGAGTCGAGGACGGCAAACAGCGGGTCGGTCGGCCGGAGCTCTCCGGCGTCGAAGCGCCAGTACTCGTACCGCAGGCGCGGCGAGACCGCCCAGCCGCTGCTGCCGACGAGACCTAGCGGCGCGCCTCGGACGACGCGCTGACCGCGCCGGACGTCGACGCGGGCGAGATGACCGAAGATCGTCGCGCCCCGAGCGCCGTGCGACAGCACCACGACGTTGCCGAGCTGCCAGAGGGCGCCAACGCCCCGGCGCACGGTCCCCGCAAACGCGACGACGCCCTCGCCCGGGGCCACGACCGCGGAGCCCGCCGCCGCGGCGATCTCGACCCCCGAGAGAAACTCCTCTTCCCCGGTCCAGGGGGAGCGCCGCGGCCCGAAGTACGCGGCCGGCTCGAACACCGCGTGGCCGATCGGCAGGATAGCGGGCACTTCCCGGGGCAGCGCAGGATCCGCCCCTTCGCGCGCGCCGAGCAGCGCGAAACCGCGGTCGAGAGCGCGAAGGTAGGGCGGGAGGCGTTCCGCGACGCGCTCCGGCTCGTCTTCCCCGAGAAGAGGATGCTCGGGTCCGAGCACTCGCGGCCAGGCGGACGGCGCGATCCCGTAGAGAAACGCGATGCGGTTCATGAGGTCCGCGCTCGACCGGGCGCGCAGGCGGAGGTCCGCCGCGAGGCGCCGGACGGACTGTTCCTCCGCCCGGAGAACCTGTGACTCCCGATGCGCGCCCTCCCGGTCCTGATCACGCCCGAGCCGCGCCGCCACCGCGGGAACCGTGAACCAGAGAGAGATCGCGAGAAGAGCGAGCGCGGCCGCGGCTCCCGTGAGGACGCGCTCGCCGCCGGGCCCGATCGAGAGGGTTCGGACGGTCCCGCGGCTCGATCCCGGGTGGAACTGGATCTGCACGTCAGGGCCCTGCGGGCGCGCCTTCCGCCGTCGACGTGCTGAGAAGGCCGAGAGACCGGCGATCGGAAGACAGTCCCATGCCTTTGGGCACGAAGCTCCGGTCGAGCGAGAACCGGACGGCGGCGGGAACGCCCGCGGTCGTGATGCGGATCGCGGTCACGCCACCCGGGGGAAGGGCGCCGGAGAGAGTTCGTCTTCCCGACCGCGCCTCGAAGGCGACCGGCTGGCCCGACGGGCCGAAGTTCGCGAGCCCGATCCGAAGCGTCTGGCGGGCCGGGACGAAAACCGCGAAACGCCGCCGCGTCCAGCGGAACGGCCCTCCCGGACCCGTCTCGAGAGAATGGAATCCGATCCGAGGGGCGTAGCGAAAGGCCTCAGCGGACGATCCCGTCCGGGCGACGGCGAAAAGCGCCGCGCCGCCGTACGCAAGCATCGCCGCGATGCCGAGTCTGCGCGCCAGGTTCCCCGGCTCGGCGCGAGCGGGCGCCGCGCTCACCGCCGCGAGCAGGAAGAAAAACAGAGCGACGTCGGGCGCGAGCCAGTGAGAGCCGGCCGCCAGCGCCGCGATAAAGACCACGACGGAGATCCCGGAGGCCGCGACCTTCGGCTCCGCGGCGGGGTCCCGGGCGCTTCGCCAGGCCTGCGCCGCGAGGGCAAAAACGGCGGCGGCCGTCACCAGGAATCCGAACGCGCCCGTTTCGGCGAGAGCCTGCACGTATCCGCTTCCCGGGTTGTCGCGGGAGGAGAGCGAGCGGCCCTCCTCCGCGAGCAGGTCCGGCAACTCCCAGGAGAACGCTCCCATCCCGGCGCCCGCGACGGGATGGTGGAGAAAGAGACGCCCGGCGGCGCGCCAGAGCACGGGCCGCGCCGAAACGCGGAACTCGAGGGGGAGCGAGGGATCGAACGTCTGAGCGACCCGGGCGCCGGCGCTGCCACGCCCCGCCGACAGCGCCACCCCCGCCGCGCCCGCGGCGAGGACGACGAGAGCCGCCCCGGCGGCGACGCGCGCGCGGGCCGAAAATGCGGGCGCGAACAGAAGGAGCGCGAGACTCCCCGCGGCGACGGCAAAGCCGCTGCGCGAGCCGGAGAGAAGGAGACCGGCGGCGAGGAGAACGGAGAGGGCGACCGGCGCGGGAGAGCGGCGCGCCGGCGTCCGGACGGCCGACGCGACGGCGGCGAGAAGCCCGAGCGCGCAGAGAAGACCCAGGGAATTCGGATCTACCGCTCCCCCTTCCAGCCGCCCCGTCAATTTCCAGTACGGTCCGACACGGGACGGCAACGCGCCGAGTCGCTCGAGCACCGCCGTTCCGGAGGAGACGGCGATCCCGGCCAGGCCGGCGGAGAGAGCCGCGCGGCGCGCCGCCTCTCCCGCGCGCCGCAGCAGGAAATAGAACGCGGCTCCCCCCGCGAGCGCCGCGAAGGCGAAGAGAGTCTCCTTGAGCGCCGCCGCGTCCGACAGGCCCTCCCGATTGACGGCGCGGCCGGACAGACCGCGGAGCGCGGCCCACAGAGTCACGGCTCGGCCCGCGGCGAGAAGCGTCGCGAGAGACCAGATGGCGAGGAGGGCCCGCAACGCCGGGTCCGCCGGCGCGGGACGGGGCGCGCTCTCGAAGTCGTAGAGGAACCGAAAGCACCATCCCGCGGCCAGGCCCGCGAGGAGAACTCCCGGCCAGGTCACCGGTTCGGCGCCGCCCGATGCCCGCGCGAGGAGGCCGACGCATGGAAAGACGAAGCAGAAAAGCGCGATCCCGCGCGCGGGAGAGACCGCTGCGCACAGCGCGATCACGACGGCGAGCGCGACGACGGGGAGCCGGTCGCGCGCGCCCGGCGGAAAGCCCGCCGTCAGAAGAAGCGCGCCCGACGCCAGCGCCGCAAAAAAGAGGATCACACGAAGGGGCGTGCCCGGAGAGCGGAGATAGAACCCGGGAGTCTTCAAGATTGCGCCGGCAGCCGGAACGGACAACGGATAACCGACAACGGACAACCCCTTCGCATCAATCCCGGTGGTATTCCTGAAGCGACGCCACGCCCGTTCTCTCCTCCTGAAGCGCGCGGATGCCTTCGACGGCCGCCGCCGAGGCGGACAGGGTCGTGAGACAGGGAATCCCCAGCGCCAGCGCCGCGGCGCGGATCGCCGCCTCGTCGTAGTGGGACGCTCCTCCGAGCGGGGTGTTGATCACGAGCTGGATCTTTCCGGCGCGCATTTCCTCGACCGCATTGGGGTGCCCCTCGTTGACCTTGAAGACCCGCTCGGCGGGGATGCCCGCGGCGGCGAGCGCGGCCGCGGTGCCCTCCGTCGCGCACAACGCGAACTTCAAATCGGCGAGCTCCCGCGCAATCGGAAGAAGCGACGCCTTGTCATACGGATTGACCGTCAGAAATGCCCGTCCTTCCGTCGGCAGGTGGGTCCCCACCGCCGCGCAGGCCTTCGCGAACGCGTCGCCGAACCGGGGCGAGATCGCCATGACCTCGCCCGTCGACTTCATCTCGGGGCCGAGAAGCGTGTCCTCGCCGGGAAACTTCTTGAACGGGAACACGGGAGCCTTGATGAAGAAGTCGACCGGGTCCCGCTCCTCCGGAAGGCCGAGGGACGCGAGGGATCGGCCCGCGGCGAGAAGCGCGGCCGCTCGCGCCATCGGGACCCCGATCGCCTTGGAGACGAACGGGACCGTCCTCGAGGCGCGGGGATTCACTTCGAGCACGTACAGCGTCTTTCCCTGGGTGGCGAACTGGATGTTCATGAGCCCGCGGACTTCCAGCGCGACAGCGAGCCGCCTCGTCGCCTCTCGAATTTCCGCGAGCTGCTCCGCACCGACTTTCCAGGCGGGCAGGACCGAGAACGAGTCGCCCGAATGGATCCCCGCCTCTTCGATGTGCTGCTGAATGCCCCCGATCCACGTTTCCTTCCCGTCGGAGAGGGCGTCGACGTCGTACTCGAACGCGTCGTCTAAGAACCGGTCGATCAACACCGGGTGGTCGGGCGAGCTCTCCCGCGCCGACGCCATGTAGCGCTTCAGATGCGCGTCGTCGAAGACCACCGCCATCGCGCGCCCGCCGAGCACGTACGAGGGCCGCACCATGATCGGATATCCGATGCGGCGCGCGGCCTCGAGCGCCTCCTCGCCGGTCCTCGCCTCGGCGTGCTCCGGGGCGCGCAGGCCGAGCCGGCCCAGGAGCTTCCCGAAGCGGCCCCGGTCTTCCGCGAGGTCGATCGACTCGGGCGAGGTGCCCATGATGGGGTACCCCGCCGCCTCCAGGGCGCGCGCCAGCTTCAGCGGGGTCTGACCGCCGAACTGCACGAGCACGCCGTCGGGCTTCTCGTTGTCGAGGACCGCCGAGACGTCTTCGAAGGTCAGAGGCTCGAAGTAGAGCCGGTCGGACGTGTCGTAATCGGTCGAGACCGTCTCCGGATTGCAGTTGATCATCACCGTCTCGAACCCCGCCTCGGACAGGGCGTAGCAGGCGTGCACACAGCAATAGTCGAACTCGATCCCCTGCCCGATGCGATTCGGGCCTCCGCCCAGAACGACGATCTTGGGCCGATCCGTGCGGACGGACTCGTTCTCGTCCTCGTACGTCGAATAGAAGTATGGCGTCTCCGCCTCGAACTCCGCCGCGCACGTGTCGATCGTCTTGTACACCGGGAGCACGCCCGTCTTCCGCCGCGCCTCCCGGACGGGCGCCTCGCCGCACTCGAGCGCACGGCCCATCGACCGGTCGGACAGCCCAAGACGTTTGGCGCGCCTCAGATCCTCCCGCGTGAGGTCCTCGATGCGCCGCCCGCGCAGGCCCTCTTCCTCCTCCACCATCCGCCGCACCGCGTCCAGAAACCAGGGGTCTATCCGCGTATGCTCCGCGATCTCGTCGAGCGACATCCCGGAAACGAAGGCGCGGCGCAGATGAAAGATCCGCTCCCAGGTGGGGACCCTGAGCCCGGCGAGAAGCTCCTCGCGCGCCATGGGCGCCCGACCGTCGTCGAGCCCGTCGCGGCCGATCTCGAGGGAGCGGATCGCCTTCCCCATCGCCTCGGCGAACGTCCGCCCGATGGCCATCGCCTCGCCTACGGATTTCATCTGGATCGAGAGACGCGTGTCCGCGCGGGGAAACTTTTCGAACGCCCAGCGGGGGATCTTGACGACGACGTAGTCGAGCGAAGGCTCGAAGCACGCCGGCGTCTTCTTCGTGATGTCGTTCGGGATCTCGTCCAAGTGATAACCCACCGCGAGCAGGGCGGCGATCTTCGCGATCGGAAAGCCCGTGGCCTTGGAGGCGAGCGCCGAGGAACGCGAAACGCGCGGGTTCATTTCGATGACGACGCGCCGTCCGGAGACCGGGTCGACGGCGAACTGGATGTTCGACCCTCCGGTATCCACGCCGATCTTCCGGATCACCGCCTTCGCCTCGTCGCGCATCTCCTGGTATTGCCGGTCGGAGAGCGTCATCTGGGGCGCCACGGTGATGGAGTCCCCGGTGTGCACCCCCATCGCGTCGAAGTTCTCGATCGAGCAGATGATGATGACGTTGTCGGCGGTGTCGCGCATCACTTCGAGCTCGAATTCCTTCCAGCCCTCGACGGATTCCTCGATCAGCACTTCGTGAACGGGGGATTCCGACAGGCCGAAGGCGATGTTGGCGTCGAACTCCTCGGGGGTCCGCGCCCAGCCGCCGCCCGAGCCTCCCAGGGTGAAGGACGGTCGGATGACGACCGGCAGTCCGATCTTCGCGACGATGGCTTCTGCCTCTTCCCGGCTGCGCGCCGTGCCGGAGCGCGGCACCTGTGCGCCGATCTCGATCATCGCCTGCTTGAACAGCTCGCGGTCCTCGGCGAGGCGCACCGCGTGCTCGTTGGCGCCGATCAGCTTGACGCTCCACTTGTCGAGGATCCCGCGATCGGCGAGCGCGAGCGCCAGGTTCAACGCCGTCTGTCCTCCCACCGTCGGAAGGATCGCGTCCGGCCGCTCCTTCTCGACGATGAGCTCGAGATACTCGGGCGTCAACGGCTCGACGTAGGTGGCGTCCGCAAGCTCGGGATCCGTCATGATCGTGGCGGGGTTCGAGTTGACTAGGATGACGCGGTAGCCCTCTTTGCGGAGGGCCCGGACGGCCTGCGTGCCCGAGTAATCGAACTCGCTGGCCTGCCCGATGACGATGGGCCCCGAACCGATGACGAGGATCGACTCGATGTCGGTCCGTCTGGGCATCAGCCGCGGCCCGGGCCGGGGCAATCGGGAAATGAATTCATCGGGCGGGCGGGGAGTTTATCGCGTTCAAGGGAGCGCGCGGATCGCGCGGATCCGGATGGGAGGCCGCGCCCGGCCGGTGGCGGCCGAACCATCCGCTCAAAATCGCCCGCGGATCGCGCGGATCCGGATGGGAGGCCGCCCGGCCGGTGGGCGGCCGAACCATCCGCTCAGAATCCGGCCGCAACCCTTTGGAACACGAGAAGCGGCGCAAGCGCGCGATCACCGCGCGAGCGACTCCGGACGTCAGGTCCTAGGATCCGGCCCGCGGCGCCTGCTCCCGCACGCGCCGGGTTCCGGGGCGCGCCGAGGCCGGGGGGGCGACGGACCGTTCCGGCCCGCACGTTCCACGCAGGATCGTGCCGTGCCGGCCGACCGCAAAGATCTGGCCCGAGAGGGCGCGGATTTTGTAGAGGTCGTTGGTCGTCTGGGACGGCACCGGCGCCCACGTCGCGCCGTCCGGGCTCTCGAGCCTCACCCCGCCCTCGCCGACCGCGACGTAGCGGGATCCCGTCCACGCGACGCCTCCCAGGCCGGCGCCGGTGCCGGCATACCGCTCTTCCCAGCGAATGCCGTCCGTGCTCGTCAACACGGCGCCGCTATCACCGACCGCGACGAACCCGGAGCCGTTCGACGCCACGTCGGATAAGGTGCCTCCGGAGTTCGCATAGCGGAGGGTCCAGTGGAGGGCATCCGGGCTCGTCGACACGACGCGCGCCGCGTCTGCGCCCACGCCGACGTACTGCCGCCCGTCGTAAGCGACCGCGTAGAAGCCGCCCTGCGCGCGATCACCGGCGAGCCAGGTGATCCCGTCCCGGCTCGTCTCCGTGGTCCCCGAGTAGCCAACCGCGACGAATTGAGACCCGTCCCACAAAACGTCCATGAACGTGTCGGTCCGCTCGGGAGAGACGGATGCCCACGTCACGCCGTCTGCACTGGAGAGAATCGTGCCCTGGTTGCCGACCGCGACCCAGCGGCTTCCGCTCCCGGCCACTCCGTAGAGGTGCCGCGTGCTGTTCTTCCCGCGGGGCGTCCACGTCGCGCCGTCCGGACTCGTCAGGATCGTCGTGTACACGCCGACCGCGACGAACTGTTTTCCATCCCAGGCGATCGAAGTGATGGCGTTGTTGCGATAGCCACCGCCGGCGGGAGTCCACGTCGCAGCGTCGCGGCTCGTCAGAACGGTGCCCCGGGCGCCGACGGCAACCAGGGTCGAGCCGTCGGTCGCGAGCGCGGCGAGATCGCTGATCGTCGGAGAAGCCGCATGCGTCCATCGCGCGCCGTCGGCGCTCGAGAAAACGGTGCCGGCCTCCCCGACTCCGACGAAGCCGGAGCCCGTCCACTGGATCGACTGCATCGGATACGCGAGCCCTTGCGAGTCGCTCGACCACTGCATCCCGTCGGCGCTGCGCAGGACGCTCGCGGTCGCCATGAATCCGGTCGATCCGACGACGAACTGCGAGCCGTTCCAGGCGACGGCGGAAAGGATGTCGCGCGTTTCGAAAGGCGCCGCGGCCCACGAGACCCCGTCCGCGCTGACGAGCAGCGCGCCGAGATCTCCGACCGCCACGTAACGGGACCCGTTCCACGCGATGTCACGGAGGTTCTTCGAGGAGCCCGACGTCCTCGGCGTCCACGCGGCCCCGTCCGGGCTGGTGGTCACCGCGCCACCGGCGCCGACCGCGACGAACTGCGAACCGCTCCAGGAGATCCGGCGAAGCGTCTGCGCCGTTCCCGAACCGTGAGGGGTCCAGGAGACTCCGTCCGGGCTCGTCATCGCCGCTCCGCCGGCCCCGACGGCCAGGAAGAGAGAGCCGTTCCAGGAGACCGCCTCGAAGTCGGCCCGGGAGTTCGACACGCGCGGCGTCCACGTCGATCCGTCCGGGCTCGTCAGGACCGTCCCGGCGGCGCCGACCGCGACGAACGTCCCTTTTCCGAACGCGACGCCGCCCAGGCGGTTGCCCTGGGGCGTCGGGTTCAGCCACTGGAAGTCTCCGCACTGTCCTGCGGCGGGAAGGGCCAGCAGAATCGACACCGCGGCCGCGAAGAGGGATTTCGTCAACGTGCGGTACATGTCGGACCTCCGGCTGGTGCGTCGATTATAGACCGGGCGTCGGGGCGCGCCGCGAAGAAAGGGGCTGGCGATTCTCGCCCGACCGCGGCGTGCGAGGGGGATCGAAATGGGCGGATCGCGACCGCCGTCTCTCGTCGGGCGCGCTGTTATTCGTCGCGGAGCTTTTCGGGGTCCCGCCGCGCGAGCGCGCGCATGCGCGTCCAGAGATCCAGCCGGCCGGGAGCCATCGAGGGTCCGAACCCGAAGCCGGCGGAAACCCGCGCCGCGACGGCGTCCGGATTCTCGGCCAGCAAAGCGGCCATCTTGCGGTCGGCAGCATCGGTCTCGCTGATGCGCGCCTGATATCCGCGTCCGAAGGAGCACGCGAGCGAGACTAAGGCCAGCGTCTGCGCTTCCGGACTCGCGTCGCGATTGCGCCTGGCGTAGCGGATCAGCCAGGCGGCCAGATCGGTCTCGACCGATACGGCCGCGGAAGCGGGCACCCGATACTCTTCGAGAGCGGCTCGGATCGGGGGGAGCGCTCTTCGAAACACCTCGCTCACTCGAACTCCGGGGGCCTGTTCCCCGCCTGGGCGTCCGTTTCCGGTGTGCGTCATCGCCACCCTTCCTCTGACGTCGCTTGTGTTCTGATACGCAAGATCTTACTCCCGTTCGGCCCAAACGGCCTCCGGCGGGCCGGAAACGGGCCGTCCGCCCGGCGGACCGGCGGCTCCCGGCGGCGGCTACTCGTACCGGAGCGCCTCGGCAATGTCGATCCGGGAAGCGCGCCGGGCGGGCAGCCAGGACGCCACCAGAATCGCGAGTGCCGCGAAGCCGACGATGGCGAGAAGGTCGATGCCTCGCACGAGAAACGGGATGAACGAGACGAAATAGATCTCGGCGACCCCCGGTGGGAAGGACAGCAGGCGGAACCTCGTCGCGGCCCAGCAGATGAGCGCCCCGAAGAGGATTCCCGCCAGCACGCCGCTGCCCCCCAGAAGCGCTCCGAGCCAGACGAACACCCGGGAGAAGAAGCGCGGCTCCGCCCCGAGTGTGGCGAGGACGCCGATGTCGCGCTTCTTTTCCTGAACCGTCATGACGAGCGTGGCCACCACGTTGAAGGTCGAGACGGCGACGATCAGTCCGATCACCAGGAAGAGCGTCGTCTGCTGGAGCGCCAGCGCGGAGAAGAGCCCGCCGTTCATCGAGCGCCAGTCGGTGACAGAGAATCCCCGCCCGGCGGCCGTCTCGATCGCGCGGGCGGCGCCGCCCACGTCCGAAGAGGGTGTCAGGCGGACCTCGATGACGTCGGCGGGCGAGTCCAGGCGGCAGAGCGCGCGCAGGACCGTGCGGTCCAGGAAGACCCACTCGGAGTCGTACTCCGCGAAATTCGTGCGGAAGATCCGCGTGACGCGAAACTGCCCGAACCTCGGCGAAAGCCGTCCGGTCTCCCGCGCGCGGTCGGGGACCCCGAGCGTGACGGCGTCGCCCGATCGGACGTCGAGGCGGCGGGCGAGCTCGGTCCCGATGGCGATTCCGGGCAGCTCGCCCGCGCCGCCCCGGGTCAGCGCCCGTTCGGCGTCGGGCAGGTAGGCGTCGATCTCCGAGACCGCCCGCTCGCGCGCGGGATCCACGCCCTTCAGGATCGCGTCCGTCCCGTCGGGCGTCGAGGCCGAGGAAGCGACCCCCGCCTGATAGATCACCGGGGCGACCGCGCGCACGCCCCGCACCGCCGCGATCCGGCGCTCCGCGGCCTCCGTATCCGAGTAGCCGCCCGACGGCAGGGAGAGCGGGAACACCACGACCTCGGCGTTCGAGCCGATCAGCTTCTCGCGGATCTCCGTCCGATACCCGGACAGGAGACCCATCGCCACGACGAGCGCGGCCACGCCGAGGCCGATGCCGGCGATCGAGAGCAGGGAGACCGAGGAGACGAGCCGCGAAGGCCGCGCGCGCAGATAGGCGAGCGCCACCTCGAGCTCGAGCGGCATCAGGAGCGCGTCGGGCTCGAGGCGGCCGGCTGGCGCGAGACGCCCTCCCTGGCCTCGCGCATCGATCGAACGAAATCGCGAAACAGCCCGTGCGAGTCGCGCGGGCCGGGCGCCGACTCCGGATGGAACTGGGCCGCCAGAATGGGAAGCGTCGCGTGCCGGAAGCCTTCGAGGGTGCCGTCGTTCAAGTTGCGGTGCGTCGGCACGATCCCGGCCGGAAGCCGCTCGGGGTCGACGGCGAACCCGTGATTCTGCGACGTGATCGCGACGGCGCCGGTCGTGACGTCGGCGACGGGATGGTTGGCGCCCCGGTGACCGAATTTCAGCTTGAAGGTCTCGCCTCCGAGCGCGAGGCCGAGGAGCTGGTGGCCGAGGCAGATCCCGAAGATCGGGCGCTCCTGGATCAGCCGCTCGATCTGACGAATCGGGCCGGCAAGCGCCGAGGGATCTCCCGGCCCGTTCGAGAGAAAGATGCCGTCCGGGCGGGCCGCCAGAATCGCCTCGGCCGTCGACGACGCCGGAAACACGGTGACGCGGCAGTGCGCCGCGTTCAGCAGCCGGACGATGTTTCTCTTCATACCGTAGTCGATGGCCGCGACGTGAAACTGCTCCGAACCCGACGCCGGCGACACGGAGATCTCCGGCGAGGAGACCGCGAGCGCGAGGTCGCTTCCCACCATCCCCGGCGAGGAAACCACCTTCTGGAGGAGCTCCTCCGGCTTCTCGAATTCCGTGGAGATCCCGGCGCGCATGGCGCCTTCCGTCCGGATTCTCCGCACGAGCGCGCGCGTGTCGAGGCCGTGGAGCCCGAGAACGCCCGCCTCGTCGAGGTACCCCGCGAGACCGCGCTCGCCCCCGGTGCCGCTCCAACGTTCCGGAAAGTCGCGCGCCACGAAACCCGATACGTGGACGTCGCCCGACTCGGCTTCGTCGGCGCGGACGCCGTAGTTGCCGATGTGCGCCGCGGTCATCACGACGATCTGTCCCGCGTAGGACGGGTCCGTCAGGACTTCCTGGTAGCCGCTCATCGCCGTGTTGAAGACGATCTCGCCGAACCGCGTACCGGGCCGCCCGATGACCTCCCCCCGCCAGGCGCTGCCGTCTTCGAGGACGAGGAGGCCGTTCACGCCGTGCGGCCGACGACCGGCGCGAGCAGGCGCACCTCGCGGACGAGCTCGGTGAACATGTCGGGAAGCAGCGACTGCGGCCCATCCGACAGGGCGGACTCCGGATGCGCGTGGACTTCGATCAGCAGTCCGTCCGCGCCGCAGGCGACGGCCGCTCGAGAGAGAGGGAGGACCTTCTGGCGCTTCCCGGTCCCGTGAGACGGGTCGACCAGGATCGGGAGGTGCGAGATGCGCCGCACGTAGGGGATGGCGGCGAGATCGAGGGTGTTCCTCGTGTGGTCCGCGAACGTGCGGACTCCGCGCTCGCAGAGAATGACCTCGTAGTTGCCTTCCGACAGGAGGTACTCGGCCGAGAGAAGCAGCTCCTCGATCGTGGCGGACATCCCGCGCTTCAACAGGACCGGCTTGCGCATCTGGCCGACTTTTCGCAGCAGGGAGAAATTCTGCATGTTTCGCGCGCCGATCTGAAGGCAGTCGGCGTACTCCGCGACCGTCTCCGCCGTTTCCGTGTCCAGGACCTCGGTCACGATCGGCAGCCCCGTCTCCTCGCGCACCTTCGCCAGGATCCTGAGCCCCGGCACCCCGAGGCCCTGGAACGAGTAGGGCGACGTCCGCGGCTTGAAGGCGCCCCCGCGATACAGATTCGCGCCCGCCGCCTTGACCAGGTGGCCGATCTCCAGGGCCTGCGCTTCCGACTCGACGGCGCACGGACCGGCGACGATCGCGAGATGCTTCCCTCCCACGGGCACGCCCCGGATCGAGACGACCGTGTCCTCGCGCTTGGCTTCCCGGGAAACGAGCTTGTACGGCGCGGAGACCGGGATGACCTCGGCGACGCCCGGGAGGTTCTCGAAGGCGCCCGCTTCGACGGTGCCGCGATTGCCCGTGATTCCGATCGCCGTGCGCTGCGCGCCCGGAATCGGATGCGCGTCGAGTCCCAGTCCCTGGACCGTTTCGACGACGCGCCGGACATCCTCGGCACTGGCCCCCGCGTCCATGACGATTAGCATCGGGGTGCTATCATCATGGTCCGGATCACACCCTGTCAAACTCGTCGAAAGGCAGCCCGGAATGAGACGGATCGCTCTTTCACGGCTCCCGTCGCGGCTCGCATGCGTCGCGGTGGCCGCGCTTTTGTTTTCCTCTACGCTCCTCGCTTACAACGTCAAGCTGAAGGACGGGTCGATCATTTTCGCCCGCACGAAGTACGAGGTGAAGGGCAAGAAGGCCATCATCACTCTCCAGAACGGGACCGTCACGAGCTACGACCTCTCGCAGATCGACATCCCGGGAACCGAGCAGTACAACAAGGACAACCCGGGCAACGTGCTCGTGATCGACAACACCGGCGACAGTCAGCTCGCGGTCCCGCTCCCGACCGCCAATCCGACGGTCAGCCTGCAGGACGTGATCCGCAAGAAGAAGGTCTCTCTGGATACCCGGACGGGGCGCAACACGGCCGCCGAGAACGCCGCCGCCGCGTCCATGCAGGTCGACGCGGCCGTGGATCAGGCGTTCCGGAAGGTCCTCGACGGCGCCGGCATCGCCCAGTACAGACTCACCTCGACGCGAGGCAAGATCCGCTTTCTCGCGACGACCAACAACGAAGAGACGGTGTTCAACACGATTTCGGCGGCCGCCCGAGCCGTGGCCGACCTCGCCGCGAGAGGACGGGACATTTCCGCGGAGATCGTGCTGACCACCTCCGGCGGCGAGTCGGGCGGCGTTTTCGAGATGAATGCCGACCAGGCGCGCCTGATCGTCAACGGCAACATCACCGTCGCGGATTATTTCCTGAAGAACGTGATCCTCTGACCCTCTGACCCTCTGCCCCGCGCGCCGCAGGGCGTTTCGGGGAGACGCGGTCCGGCATCGAGGAAAGACATGGCTCAGGCGCATCCCCAGAACTACAAGAATCACCGGCGGTTCATCCCGATCTACCACCTCGTGGCGTTCGGAATTCTCGCGATCAACGCGATCTACGCGCTCGTCCGTCTGGTTCGGGTTCCATCCTGGGAATCCGGCCTCTCTCTCGCGGTCGCCTTTGCGCTGCTCTGTCTCTTCTTCTTCTCGAGAGTCTTCGCCTTGACCGTTCAGGATCGGGTGATCCGCCTCGAGATGCGGCAGCGGCTCACCGCGATTCTTCCGGCGGACCTGCGCGGGCGGATCGAAGAGCTGAACCGGGACCAGCTCGTCGCGCTCCGTTTCGCGGGCGACGGTGAGATGTCCGACCTCGTTCGGGAGGTCTTGACGAACAAGATCGTCAACCGCGATGAGATCAAGAAGCGGATCAAGGACTGGCAGGCCGACTACTTCAGGTGCTGAGGAGCTCTCAGCTCTCAGCTCTCAGCTCTCAGCTCTCAGCTCTCAGCTCTCAGCTCTCAGTCCTGAGTCCCCTGGTCTCCGCCTTCTTCCAGATCGCCATCTCGCGGCACAGCCACGTGCCGGCGATCACCGCAGCGGCCCAGATGACGAAAGACAGCCCACGCGTCAACGCGGCGAGACCGCGGTCCCAGTCGAGGAGTCCGACCCGCGACAGCATCCAGTTCCAGTCGTGGATGGGATCCGGGACGAACCCCACGAGGGGAAGCTCCTGCGCCCGCGCGTCGCCGACGTACGCCGCGAGCCCGGACAGGGACGAGGCGAGCCACGCGGCCGCGACCGTGATGCCGAACCAGTCCCGCTGACGCGCGAGCATCCATCCCGCCGCGACCGGCGCCGCCACCTGCGCCAGGCTTCCGCCCGCGATCGAGGGCCACTGCCCCGCCCAGGCGAGGACCAGGTGGCCGAGCTCGTGGAATCCGAGAGTGATTCCCCCGAAGAGGTCCGTCGAGAGCGGGTCGCGCAGCCGGCGAAGACCGGACCAGGCGAAGTAGACGACGAGGGGCGCTCGCCAGAGCCACGACCGGCCGGCGCACCATTCCCGGGCCTGCGCCTTCCAGGCGGAGAGCCGGGAGGACACGGACGCGGAGTCGATCACCGGCGGGGGGGAGGCGGGCCGAGGCGGCGATTTCCCGGCCTCGCGCGCCGTCGAGGGCGGGCGCGTCGAGGGAGGCGGGACGAACACTCCCAATGGGCGCTCGCTCCGTCAGGACCCTTCGAGCGTATCCGGGACCGGAGTCAGGTGGTAGCGGGCATCCTCCCCGACCGCACGCTGGAACCGGTCCGCGAACGACGGGAGCTCTCCGGCCGGCTCGTCCGCGAAGATCCGCTCGACGCGGTGCAGCGGGAAGAACACGGTCGCGGGAAAAAACGTGAGCGGCTCCTTGTGCGCGAGCTCTCTCACCCACCCCTCGAACCCTTCGAGCGAGAGCCCCCGGACGATGACGCCGGTCGCGTCTCTCTCCCGCAGAAGTCCCCAGAACTTCTCGCGCGGGTTGACCAGGGCGACCAGGACGAAGTCGCCCGGCTTCATGGCGCCGCCGCCTGCGACAACTCGATCAAGAGGCCGTGGCCGGCATCCGGATGGAGGAACGCGATCTTCTTTCCGTCGGCTCCGGCCACGGCGGCGCGGTGCAGGAGACGGAAACCCCGGGAGGCGAGATCTTCGAGCGCCTTCTCGATGTCGTCGACGGAGAAGCACACGTGGTGGACCCCCGGCCCGCGCTTCACGAGGAACTTCGCGACCGGCGAATCCTCCGCCGTGGGCTCGAGCAGCTCGATCCGGCTCTCCCCGACCGGGAGAAACGCCGTCCGCACTTTCTGCGACGGCAACTCCTCGCGGTACGCGACTTCGAGGCCGAGCGCGGCGTAGATGTCGAGCGTGTCGTCGATCGAGACGACCGCCACACCGATGTGGTCGATCCTGTAGGCGGACATGGAAAAGAAGTTATCAGTTGTCAGTTTTCAGTTTTCAGAACCACGCCTGCGAACGACTTCGCCGAAGAGGCGCGCCGAGGCGGCGTGAGGATCTTCCTGGCGGGCCGCGACGCGCGCCACCGCCTCTGCCAGGCTGCCGCCGGCGCGCGAGGGCGTCTCGACCTCCCGCCGAAACCGCTCGTCGAGAACGGCTAAGAGACGCGCCCGCGCGCGGCGCTGCGCCCGCCTCTCGCCTTCTCCTCCCGAGCGGAGGTGTTCGGCGTGGCGCTCGAACGCGTCGAGCGCTTCAGGAACTCCGGCGGCCGAGGGGGCGACCGTCCGGATGATCGGAGGGCGCCAGCCGGAAACGGGGGAGAGGTCGAGCATCATCGAGAGCTCCGTCTCGGTGCGGGAAGCCCCCTCGCGGTCGGCCTTGTTGACGACGAAGACGTCCGCGATCTCGAGAATCCCGGCCTTGATCGCCTGGATGTCGTCTCCGAGCCCCGGCACGAGGACGACGGCGACGGTCTCCGCCGCTTTCACGATGTCGACCTCGCCCTGCCCGACTCCGACGGTCTCGAGGATCACGACGTCGTAGCCGGCCGCATCCAGGACGTCGGCGGCGTCCCAGGTGGCTCGCGCGAGCCCTCCGAGCGCACCGCGCGTCGCCATCGACCGGATGAAAACTCCCGGGTCCGTGTAGATCTCCGCCATGCGGATGCGATCTCCGAGGATCGCGCCTCCCGTGTACGGCGACGAGGGATCGACGGCGATGATGCCGACCCGGCGGCCGCCGGCGCGGTAGGCCTGAGCCAGCCGCTGCACCAGGGTCGACTTTCCGGCTCCGGGCGGTCCCGTGATCCCGAGAGTGCGCGCGCGCCCCGTGTGCGGGAAGAGCGCGGCAAGAAGATCGGGGGCGCCTCCGTCGCGCTCGAGCGCGGAGATCGCGCGCCCGATCGCGCGGGGGTTTCCGGCGAGGACCCCTTCCCCGATCTCGGGAATTCCCGGACGCACACGCGAGCGGGCGGTCAAAACGGGATCAGGAACCGAGGAGGCTGCGCGCGATCACGAGCCGCTGTATCTCGCTCGTCCCCTCGCCGATCGTGCAGAGCTTCACGTCGCGGTAGAATTTCTCGACCGGGTAGTCCTTGATGAAGCCGTAGCCTCCATGGATCTGGATGGCCTTCTCGGTGGCGCGCACGGCGACTTCCGAGGCGTAGAGCTTCGCCTGGGCGGAGAAGCGCGTCACCTCCTCGCCCGAATCCTTCGCTGCGGCCGCCCGCATCGTCAGGAGCCGCGCCGCGTCGATCTCCGTCGCCATGTCCGCGAGATAGAACTGGATCGCCTCGAATTCGGAAATCGGGCGGCCGAACTGGCGGCGCTGCTGCGCGTACCGGAGGGACGCCTCGTAGGCCCCGCGGGCGATTCCGATCGAGAGCGCCGCGATCGAGATCCTTCCGCCGTCCAAGACCTTCATCGAGTCCACGAACCCGCTGCCCTCTTTTCCGAGCAGGTTCTCCGCGGGAATGCGGCAGTCCTCCATGACGAGCGTGCACGTGTCCGAAGCGCGCATGCCGAGCTTGTTTTCCTTCTTGCCGACCCGGATTCCCGGATTGTCGAGCTCGACGATGAAGGCGGAGATCCCGTGCTTGCCCGCCGGGCGGTCGGTCACCGCCATGAGAACCGCGACGCGCGCCACCGACGCGTTCGTGATGAAGTTCTTCGACCCGTTCAGCACCCAGTCGTTGCCGTCGCGAACGGCGGTCGTCTTCGTCCCGCTCGCGTCGGACCCCGCCTCGGGCTCCGTGAGCCCCCATGCCGCGAGCCACTCCCCCGACGCCAGCTTCGGAATGTAGCGGCGCCGCTGGGCCTCGCTGCCGAATTGAAAGATGTGATTCGACCCGAGCGAATTGTGGGCGGCCAGAGACAGGGCGATCGAGGCGTCCACGGCTGCAAGCTCCTCG
Source organism: Thermoanaerobaculia bacterium (assembly GCA_038203955.1). Classification (GTDB taxonomy): domain Bacteria; phylum Acidobacteriota; class Thermoanaerobaculia; order UBA5066; family Gp7-AA6; genus JALYUA01. The sequence goes on from JBBRDK010000002.1 coordinate 55,835, forward strand.
ACGATCGCGGCGTAGTCGCCGTACGAGAGGGCCGAGCCTCCGTACTCTTCCGGGAAGAGCACGCCCAGGAATCCGAGCTCACCCAGCTGCCGGAAGACGTCGAGGGGAAAATGCTGCGTCTCGTCCCACTCCATGACATGGGGCCGGATCTCCGCATCGGCGAACTCGCGGACCGACTGGAGAATGGCGTCCCGCTCGGCAACCTGGGTCGTCGTCATTTCCCTATTCTAAACGGCGGGACCCGCTTTCGGGACGCAACCCCCGGCCTCCCCGCGCGGCCCCGGAAAAAGCCCTCTTGAATGCTTGCGTCCGAAACATTCTTGTGGGACGTTGCGGGCACAGGCGCCCCGGGGCAGGGCGCAATCGCGTGAGGGTGTTCTAGAGCGAACCGAGGAGGTCGATATGTTTCCTGGGAAATCCCTGAGAATCGCGGTTTCGATCGCTGTCGCCCTCGCGTTCGGCGCGCTTCTGGCGCCGGCAGACGCGGCGGCGCAAACGGGCACGGTGCTCGCGACCGGCCTGAAGGCGCCGATGAAAATCTCGTTTACGCCCGCCGGCAACCTCCTCGTCTCCGAGGCGGGCACCGGGCCGAACACGGGCCGCCTCTCCCTCGTCAAGCGCGACGGAACCCGGACTACGATCCTGGACGGCCTGCCGTCCGGCCTTTCCGCCGTGGGAGGCAACGCGCCGTCGGGGCCCGCCGGCATCGAGCAGCTGGGAGACTCCTGGTTCCTGGCAATCGGCGCCGGCGACGAGAGCCTCCCCGGCGCGACGCCCGGCGTCGAGATCGCCAATCCGAACCCCGCCTCGCCGATCTTGAGCTCGGTCCTCAAGCTGCGTTTTAGCGCCTCGATCGACTCCACCTTCGGGAACTTCGTCATGACCCCGACGCAGCACGCCGCGTTGAAGGGCGGAAGCGCGCTCGTCATCAACAACCCCGCGGGCGAAAACCTCCACGTCTCGCTGCTAGTCGACTTTCCGGACCTGACCGGCCCGCGCTCCTCCAATCCGTTCGGAATCCTGGCGTTCGGAGGCCGCCTCTACGTCGTCGACGCGAGCCTGAACGCGATCCAGAACGTCGATCCCAACACGGGCGTCTACGTGACCGCCGCCACGTTCGCGCCGCTCTCGAATCCCTCGCCCCCGCCCCCCGTCGTGGACGCGGTGCCGGACAGCATCCGGACCACGAACGGCCAGTTCCTGGTCTCCTTCCTCACGGGATTCCCCTTCGCGCCCGGCCGCGCGGAAGTCCGGCTCGTGGATCCGGCGACGGGAGCCAGCACGGCGCTTCTGACCGGTCTGAACTCGGCGATCGACGTCCTGCCCGTGGTGGGCGGCGCCAACGAGTATCTCGCGCTCGAGTTCAGCGTGAATCAGTCGGCCAATGCGCCCGGACGGCTCCTCCTGTTCAATCCCGCCTCGGCGCCTCCGACCGTCGTGGCGTCGGATCTCATCACGCCAACGAACATGGCGTTCGATCGCACGAGCCGCGAGCTCTTCGTGACGGAATTCGGGCCGGGGCGCATCCGCAGGCTCACCCTGGGCGGCGTGATTCCTGCGCTCCCGTGCGGCCTCGGGTCGACCACCCTGTGCCTCGGCGGCGGACGGTTCCAGGTCCAGGCGGCCTGGAGGAGCGGCCAGGCGTCCGGGGTGGGCATTCCGGTCGCCCTGACGGACACGACCGGGCACTTCTGGTTCTTCAGCGCCGACAACGTGGAAGTGTTCGTGAAGGTCGTGCGAGGCTGCGCATTCAACTCCAAGTTCTGGGTCTTCGCGGGCGGGATGACGAACGTGGAGGTCACCCTGACGGTCACCGACACGCAAACGGGCGTCGTCAGGACGTACGTGAATCCGCTCAACACGCCCTTCGCGCCGATCCAGGACACGAACGCGTTCGGCGGGTGCCCGTTTAACTTCCCGTAGTCCCGCGCCGGAAGAGGGCCGCGCTGGACGATCGACGGATCGACGGATCGACGGATCGAGGGATCGTCTAGCGCGTCGAGGGGGGCGCCGCGGAGAGGGTCGACGCCGGGACGATCTGGATGCCGGTGTAGTAGTGCGTCAGGATGCGGTCGTAGCTCGCGCCCGCGAGGGCCATGCCGTACGCCCCGTTCTGACACATTCCCACCCCGTGGCCCCACCCGCGTCCGAGAAAGAGAAACTCGGTCTCCCCCTGCGGTCCGCGAACCCGCTGGACGGTGAAGAGGGCGTCGGGCATCTCGAGCGCCTGGCGCAGGTCGAACCGCTTCATCGTGGCCTCCGCGGCGTCGGTCACCACGCGGATCTCGATGACACGCCCGGACGCGCTCCGCCGAACGATCTGGATGTCGCGCACTTCGGCTCCGGCGACGCGCGCGGCCATGCGGCGAGCGAGCTCGCGGCCCGACACGCGCCGGACCCACTCCGTCCAGGAAGATTCGCGCTCGAAGGACGGACCCGCCGCATCGAGCTCCACCCAGAGCGCCACGACGTCGGAGCCCCGCTTCCACCACCGGAGCCGGTCTCCCGACCTCAGCGTCAGGTTCGCGGCGGCCAGGAAGCGGTCGCCGACGCGCCGCGCGAGGGGAAGCTCGGGATCGACTGGCAACCCCAGCCGGCCTTCCGCGGTCTTGACCCACACGTTGGCGCCTTCGCGCCGGAGGAAGCGGCCCGACCCCTCGACCACGCCGGCGGCGCGCACGGCCGCCGACAGGAGGAGGCCCGCATACTCCTCTTCCGTCAGGTTGCGGTCGGGGGCGGGCAGCGATTCTCCGGCGCCGAATCGAAAGCGCAGGAGAAAGTCGTACGCCTCCCGCCCGGCTCCCCCGAGACGCCCGGAGACCGCCGGCGGCTCGGCGTAGTACCGCTCGTTCCCCGGCAGGAGGTGGGCCGCGCGGGCCGGCGCGAGCGCGAAGGCGCTCACGATCGAGGGATAGACGGCGGAGGGATGGAGCGTCGAAGGGGGCGCGCCTTCCACCGGCACTCCCGCCCAGCGCTGCGCCGTCTCGAGCGCGCCGGCTCGCGTCGCCCGCCGGCGGCCCGCGTGCTTCGTCAGGACGTAGCCGCGCCACTCTAGCCCGCTGCGGTCGCGGGCGGGCGACCGCCGGTCGAGAGCGGCGCCGGGAAGCTCGGTCGTCGCGAGCTCGCCGCACTCGACGGACACCAGGTAGGGCACCGGCGTCTCGCCGAAAACGTTCTCGACATCTTCGGTCCGGCCGCCGCACGTCGAGATGAAGAGCGCGTCGGCGAACCGCCCTCCCGAGGCGAGGGCAAGGCCGCGCGTCGCGTCGACCGCGGCGTTCGAGAGCGGGTCTTCGGCCGAGAGTCCCGAGTAGACCTGGCACTTCGGGGTGGCGCACAGGTCGTACCCTTCGCCCTCGAACTGTCCGCGGTGCGCCATCGCATACGTCCGCGCGGCGATCGACTGCGCCTTCAGGGCTTCGAGCTCGTCGAAACGCTTCGGCCCCATCTCCGCCGGAACGACCCCGTACAGGTACTCCTCGAGGTCCACGCGGTTGACCACGTTCAAGGTCCCGCGCGCGTTCACGAGAATCCGGAGACTCCCGCGGTAGGGCTTGCCGTCCCACAGGACGGGCCCGTCGGCGCCGTCGGAGTAGACCGCGACCGGCGAGGGAAGACGCCGCGCGACACCGTCTTCGGCGGCCACCAGGATCGCCCCCGCCGCGCCGGCGGCGGCAGCCGCGCTGCCCTCCACGGGGAGAGCGTCCTGCCCCGTGGCGCGCAGCGTCGCCGCAAAGGCCTCGGCCCCCGCGCGATCCGGGAAGCTTCCGAGCAGCGCGCGATAAACGCCGCGATCCGCCGAAAACGCAACCGTGCCGGGCGTCGAGAATTCCCGCGCGAGCCGGTCGACCAGTTGCCGGGCGGGCTCCTCCTGCGAGAAGGCGCCGGCCTGCACCTGGAAGGAAACGGCCCGGCGGCCCTCGGGCCGGAGGCGCAGCGGTCCCCGGAGGATCTCGGCGCGCCCGGCGGCGGCCACGAGCCAGCGGCGGCCCGGGGGTCCGTAGACGAGCTCGGGAAGGTCGCTCTTCAACCCCACTCCGAACAGCACGCCGGACGGCGCCACGTCTGCCGGTGCGGCGAGCGGCGGCGGCGACTTCGAGCCGCGAGGGGGGGCCGGGGCCGGCGTCGGAGAAACGGCCGCCGGGGGCGCGGAGGCGCCGGGCGGCGACACGGGGCGCGGCGCCGGCACGGAGCGCGCGCACGCGGATGCGAGACAGAGGGCCGCGAAGACCGCGCGAAAAAAGGAGGCGGGCGCCAGAGCCCGCGGGAGCATCGGTCTCAAAAGCGCGATCGGATCTGACCCTGCACGACGGTCCGCCGGAAGTCCTCTCCCCGCATGGTGACCATCAGGCACATCTCGAAAAGGCGGCTGCGGATCCGGCTTCCGATCCGGTCTTCCAGCCGGTCCCGCTCCCCCGACTTCACGTCCGGCTCGTCCTCGAAGTTCGACGTCGCGATGGTGATCTTCTTGCGGTTGTACCGGGTGTTCAGGAGGTTGTAGAGCACGTCGAGAACCCAGGGATGCGGCTTGGACGTGCCGAGCTCGTCCAGAACGAGCAGCTCCGCCTCCGCCATCGGCGAGAGGATCGATTCCTTCGAAAGGTCCGCGTCGGGGCGAAAGCTCGTCTGAATCTTCATCAGGAGGTCGGAAAAGTCGACGTACAGCCCGGTGACGCCCTTTTTCGACACGAGATCCGAGAGGACGGCACAGGCGAGATGGGTCTTGCCGAGGCCGGAGGGGCCGAGCAGCAGAAGGCCCGCGTCGACGCCCGGCCACGTGTCGACGAACTCCCGCGCGATCGACTTGGCCTTCTTGAGTGAGGCGTTCGTGTCCGAGAAGTTGGCGAAGTTGCAGACGCGATACCGCTCCGGAATTCCCGCGGCAGCGACGCGGTCGGATCGCAGCATGCCGTCGCGGCACGCGCAGGAGCGCGCGAGCTTCCTTCCGTCGACGTTTTCCAGGATCCAGCCGGTGCCTCCGCAGTCGCCGCAGGGAACCGGATCGGATGCCACGAACCCCATAATAGCCGCTCAATTCTCCGGCAGGCCGCTCTCGATGTAGAACCGGCGCTCGCGGGGGCTCTCGAGATATTTCTTCAGATCCTGCAGGCTGGAGTCCCAGCCGGACCCGACTTCTCCCCGGTATCGGTCGTACTCCGGGCCCGCGTCCGGGACGTCGAACTCGACCGTGACCAGGCAGCCCGATTCGCGGTCTGAAAACGTCAGAACCATCCCGAGCCCCTCGAGCGCCTCTCCGGCGCCAGGCTCGTAGGAAATGTCCCGCACGACGAGCCGGCGTCCGATCTCGAACTCCACGATCTTGCCGAGCACCGTGGCTTCGGTGCGGCCGCGCTGGTCGGTGAAGCCGATCGCCCAGTTCCCTCCGGGGCGCAGACCCACGAGAGCGCCCTCACACCACCACGAGAGAAGCTCGGACACGCGCGTGAAGGCGTCGAACGCCTCGGAGGCGCTCGCGCCGACAGCCACGGAACGGATCACCGAATCGCTCACACGAACATATTAGCCAAAGACGTCGAGAGTTCAGAGTTCGGAGTCGAGAGTCGAGAGTTGAGAGTCGAAGTCGGCCCGGGCGTCTCCGCCGACGCGCTCGGGCAGAACGGCAATTCTGCGCGGGAGACATATATTCTGCCGCCATGCCAGAGACTCCGACCCTCGAGGAGACGCGGCGGGCCCTGGCGCGCTCGCTCGGGGATGCCGTGCTGCAGCTCTACGGAGTGGCGATCGAGCGCGTGGTTGTCGAGCGCCCCCCGAAGGTGGCGCTGGGCGATCTCGCGTCGCCCGTCGCGTTTGACCTCGCGAAGGCGCTCAGGAAAGCGCCCCGGGCGATCGCCGCGGAGATCGCGGGGGCCGTGTCGGCTCCCGCCGGCGTCTCGGGCGTTCGCGTCGAAGGCGGCGGCTACGTCAACGCGTCCCTCGACCGAGCCGCGTTCGCCGCCTCCCTCGCCGAAGTCGCTCCGGCGGCGGCGCCGCGCGCCGGCAAGACGGTCGTCGAGCACACGAACATCAATCCGAACAAGGCGGCGCACATCGGGCATCTGCGCAACGCCGTGCTCGGCGACGTGCTGGTGCGGACGCTCCGTTTCCTGGGGGGCGAGGTCGAGGTCCAGAACTATCTGGACGACACCGGCGTCCAGGTGGCGGACGTCGTGGCGGGGATGCTCTACATCGGCGGCGTCCGGACGGAAGCCTCCGCTCTCGAGGCGATCGAGAAGGCGCGGCTGCCGGGGGGAGAGCCCAACGCGAAGGGCTTCGCCTATCTCTGCTGGGACCTCTACGCCGAGGTCGGCCGGACCTATGAGGCGCGGCCGGAAAGCAAAGCATGGCGGTCCGAGGTGCTGCACGCGATCGAGGAGGGCGGCAACGAAGTCGCCCGCATTGCCGCCGCGGTGGCGCACGCGGTTTCGTCGGCGCACCTCGCGACGATGGGACGCATCGGAATCCCCTACGACCTGCTTCCGCGGGAAAGCGACATCCTGAAGAAAAACTTCTGGTCCCGGGCTTTTGAGATGCTCCGCGGCTCGGGAGCGGTAATTCTCGAGACCGAGGGCAAGCACGCGGGCTGCTGGGTCCTCCGGCTGTCGGAATCCGACGAGTTCGCCGGCATGGAAGAGCCGGACAAGATCCTCGTCCGCTCGAACGGGACGGTCACGTACACCGCCAAGGACATCGCCTACCAGCTCTGGAAGTTCGGGCTGCTCGGAATCGACTTCGACTACGTGCCCTTTGCTCCCGTCTGGGACTCGGGAACCGTGCACGCCGACGAGGTGCCGGAATCCGTGCGCCGCCATCCCGTCTGGAGAACCGCGCACGAGGGCGGGCACTCCGGGGCACCGTCGTTCGGGGGGGCGCAGCGCGTCGTCAACGTCATCGACGTCCGACAGTCCTATCCCCAGAAAGTGGTTCGCGAGGGGCTCCGGGTGCTCGGCTTCGTCTCAGAGGCCGACCGCAGCGCGCACTTCTCGTACGAGATCGTCGCCCTCTCGCCGGGGGCCGCCCGTGAACTGGCCGACCGGTTCGGCGAGGAGTACCGCCTTTCGGCGGAAGACGAGAAGAAGCCATACATCGAGATGTCGGGCCGAAAGGGGCTCGGCGTCAAAGCCGACGACTTAGTCGAGCTGCTTCTGGAACGCTCCCGCGGCGAAGTCCGGAAGCGCCGCGGGAACGAGGAACTCTCGGACGCCGAAACCGATGCCCGCGCCATCGCCGTGGGGGCGCTCCGGTATTTCCTGCTCAAATTCGGCCGCAACAAAGTCATCGCCTTCGACTTCGACGAGGCCCTGAACTTCGAGGGCGACACCGGGCCCTACCTCCAGTACTCCCTCGTCCGGGCGGGCAACATCTTCCGGAAGCTCGAAGAGAAAGGCATCCAGGCGGCGCCGCCGGAGGGCGCCTGGGAGGACGACCTCTGGTCTCTGCTCTTGGACGCCGCGTCCCTGCCGGACGTCGCCGAGCGGGCGGTCGAGTCTCTCGAGCTTTCGACCCTCGCACGCCACGCGTTTACCCTCGCGCAGAGCTTCAACCAGTTCTACCACCGCCACCCGATCCTGCAGGAGCCGGACGCGGCCGTCCGGAACCGCCGCCTCGCGGTCGCGCGTATTTTCAAACGGGAGATGTCCCGCGCTCTGGAGCTTCTGGGAATCCCCGAGCCGGGAAGGATGTGAGATGGGTTATCAGATATCAGATATCAGATATCAGTTATCAGTTATCAGTCGGACGGACCGTAAACTCAAGACTGAAAACTGAGAACTGAAGACTCCTCATGAACAAAATCAATCTCGCCCAGAAGCTCGCCCTCTTCCACGAGCCCTTCACGCCGAAGATCGTCGGGGACTTGAACGACAACCACGTCAAGCTGGTCAAGGTCCTCGGTGAATTCGTCTGGCATTCCCACGAGGCCGAGGACGAGATGTTCCTCGTGGTCAAGGGCCGCTTGACGATCAGCTTCCGGGACGGCGACGTGGAGCTCTCCGAGAACGAAATGCTCATCGTCCCGAAGGGCGTCGAGCACAGGCCCCTGGCGAGAGAGGAGGCGCACGTCCTGCTGATCGAGCCGAAGACGACCGTCAACACGGGGAATTCTCCCGGGGAGCGGACCGTGCCGGCGCCGGAGCGCATCTAGAACGATTCGAACGGATAACTGATAGCTGATAGCTGATAGCTGATAGCTGAAAACTGATCATGGCTTCCCTCCGGGATCGCTGGGCGGACAACGCGGACGGGAAGTTCTACGTCGACCGGACGTGCATCGACTGCGACGCCTGCCGGCGGATCGCGCCCACGGTGTTCGCCGAGGCTTCGGACCACTCGTTCGTCGCGCGCCAGCCCTCGGATGAGGCGGAGAAACGCCGCGCCCTGATGGCCTTAGTCGCCTGCCCGACGGGCTCGATCGGGACATCCCCCCGGGAGAACGCGCGGCCCGGCGTGGAAGCATTTCCCGAAACCGTCGAAGAAAACGTCTCGTTCTGCGGGTTTACGTCGAAGGACTCCTTCGGCGCGTGGAGCTATCTCATCGAGCGGCCGGGCGGCAACGTGCTGGTCGATTCGCCGCGAGCCGTCGCGCACCTGCTTCGGGAATTCGAGGCGCGGGGCGGGATCGCCACTCTCTTCCTGACCCACCGGGACGACGTCGCCGATCACGCCGCCTTCCGGCGCCGCTTTTCCTGCGAGCGCGTCCTGCACGAGGCCGATCGATCCCGGGAGACTTCGGATCTGGAACGGTACCTTTCGGGCGAGGACCGGGTGCCGCTCGCGGACGACCTTCTCGCCATCCCGACGCCCGGCCACACACGGGGTCATACGGTGCTGCTCTACCGGGAGAAGTACCTCTTCACGGGCGATCACCTCGCCTGGTCCAGGCGCCGCAACGGGCTGATCGCCTTCCGGGACGCGTGCTGGTACTCGTGGAAGGAGCAGACGCGGTCCATGGAGCGCCTTCTCGACTACTCGTTCGAGTGGGTGCTGCCCGGACACGGCCAGTGGCATCGCGCGGAATCGGCGGAGCGATGCGCAAGGAGCTCGAGCGGTGCGTCGCGTGGATGAAGGGAGTTTGAAGCTCTCAGCTGTCAGCTGTCAGCTGTCAGCTCTCCAATTCCACCTCCAGGCCGCGGGAGACGACGGCGGCCGCGACCACGCGGCCGACACCTAGATCCGAGAGCTCCAAGCGGACTCCCGGCGTCGCCTCCGCGGGCGAGAGGATCACGACGAACCCGCCTCCCCCGGCGCCGCACGCCTTCCCGCCCCACGCCCCCACCGCGATCGCGGCGGCGATGGCGCGCTCGATCACAGGCGTCGAAACGACCGGAGCGAGCCGCCGGCGGGCCTCCCATTCACTCGCGAGAGCCGTTCCCATGGCCTCGAAATCCCGGCGCGCCGCCGCGCGCGCCATCTCGGCCGCCGCGCGCCGCACGCCCTCGATCTCCCGGGTCACGGCGGCGTCTCCCTCGAGCCGCGCGCGCAACACCTCCCAGTTGTTCATCCCGGAAGAGTGCGCCGCCCCGGTGTCGTACAGCGTCAGGTGCCGCTCCCAGGCCTCGGGCTCCACGTCTTCCCTGGCCGCGCGGGTCGCGCCGGGCAGGAACTCGATCGTATGGAGGCCGCCGGCGAGCGCCGGATAGTAGTCCTGAACACCGGCGGGCTTCCCGAGCACCCGCGTCTCGACGTCGCGCACGAAGTCGACGCGGTCGACGCCCGCCATGTCCCTCGGCGCGAACCGTTCGAGGGCTCCCATCAACGCGACGGTCAGCGCCGACGATCCTCCCAGTCCCGAACCGATCGGAACGGACGTTTGAAGCTCGATCTCGAGAGACTCCCGGATCAGCAGAGCATCGAGAATAGATCCCACGAGAGCCGCGCGCGGGTCGGCCAGCAGACCATCGGATTCGGCCGAGCGGCAATCAAACGAGCCGTCCGACGCGAAAACCCGGAAGACCCCCTCGGAGGGCCGGACCCGGCAGGAGGCAAAGAGATCGATGGCGACGTTGATCGTGAAGGTACCGGGATGCAGAACATGAAGCGGCCAGAGGTCGAGCGTCCCGCCAGCCAGATCGACGCGCGCGGGTGCCGAAGACAGAATCTTCATGGACGCGAGAAACTATCAGCTCGGGGGATGTTCAGCGCTCAGACTTTGCGACAGCGGGAAGAGCGTGCATCACGCCGTGAGCATCTCTCTCTTCTTCGAGACTTGTCAGGCTGGACGTTCCGCCCCTCACCCCAACCCTCTCCCCCGGCGCGCGGGGACGCCGTAAGCAAGTCCTGACACTCGGCATCGCCTTCCACTTGAGTGCCGCCCCTCACCCCGCCCTCTCCCCGGCGCGCGGGGAGAGGGAGCGGGGGAGCTCAGCGTGGCTTCTTCGCCCGCACTGGCTAATACGCTCGCCCCGAGAGGAGTCTCCTGACCGAAGGGAAGGAGGAGCCTCTCGGGGTGGGAGCCGCCGCGAACGGAGGGGCAGGCGAGCGGTCGAGCCGTCAGGCGAGCCGCTTGCCGCTGCGGTCGCCGCGGCGACCGCAGCCCCGCAGTGAGCGAAGGCGACGGTTAGTAACCGACCCGGCTCGCGCGGAGGAATCCCGATTGCGGGAAGCCGACCCCTTCGACGGTCAACGTCTGGCCTGCCGACTTCGACGTCATCGCGGGGTCGCGGGACATCAGCCTCCACACCTCGCCGTTTTCGGCGCAGAACGCGGCTTCATGGTGCGCCTGCGGGAGGGGGCAGAGGCCGGCTTCCACCCGGGACTCGCAGTCGAGGCACACGAGAGTTCCCGTCATCCGGCGGGAGACGAGCGTCGGCCCGTTCAGGGTCGGACCGCGGGAACCCGAAAGGGAGGCCAGGGTCGCGATCCCGGAGGACGCGCTCGAGAGGCTCGCGTCCTCGGTCTGGAGCCGCCGGCTGGAGACGTCGGCGACTAACGGGACCAGGAGGAACAGGACGACGGCGGCCGTGGCCAGGAGGGGATACTCGAAGCGCGCCGGCCGAACGTCTCCCTGATGAAGGCGCTGCCTCAGGCGGGTGGGGGCCGGCGAACGATCGCGGTGGGTCCGGAGGACCTGGGCGAGCCCCCGGGCCGAACGCGCGCGCGCCTCGCAGGGGTCGCATTCGGCAAGGTGTCGCGAGAGCGCCTCGGCCTCGACACTGCAGATGTCCCGCTCGAGGTGAGCGTAGAGGAGGAAGCGAGCCTGGGCGCAGTTCATGGTGCCGGGGACAGCAACGAGCCGTCCGGCGCCTAAATTCCAGCCGGGGCGCGCCTGACGCGAGTTCGGAAGGCTCGGCGGGTCGAGCGCGCGCCCCGCCGCTAACGGACTACGCGGCCGGGCTCTTCGGCCGGGTCCGCATCTTGGTCGGCTCGGCGCCCCGGATGTACCCGTGCTGGCGGGCGTACTTCAAGAGCGCTTTCTCGAGCAGCTTGCGTCCCCGGTACAGGCGCGACATCACGGTGCCTACGGGGCAGTCCAGAATGTCCGCGATCTCCTTGTACGAGAAGTCCTCGAGGTCCGCCAGCAGAACCACCATCCGGTAGTCGTACGGCAGCGACTCGAGGGCCTTCTTGACGTCCTCATCCATCACACCCGTGAAGTACTCGGACTCGGGATCGGCGGCCTGGTCGGTGTTGTCGCGGCGCACGATGCGCTCGAAGGAGTCCTCGATCTCGGCGAAATCCACGCTGCGAGGCTCGAGCTTCTTCTTGCGGTAGTTGTTGATGAAGGTGTTCTTCAGGATCTTGAAGAGCCACGCCTTCAAGTTCGTGCCCTCTTCGAACTTGTCGTAGTACTTGTACGCCTTGAAGTAGGTCTCCTGAACGAGATCCTCGGCGTCCTCCGCGCTCCGGGTCATCCGGTATGCGGTGTTGTAGAGCGAGTCCAGATACGGCATCACGAGGGAATCGAAGTCCCACGACGAGACGCCGGACTGTTCCGTTTTCGGCTGCACGTTCACCTTTTCCATGTCTCCCCGTATTTCAATAATCCTGCCCGCCCCGTGGGTTCCGGCCGCCCGAAGGAGGCTCGTCCAATAAGCTTCTTGTCTTCTACGGATTACGCCCCGCGAGTGTTGAGGGGGCGACAAGAAGAAATACGCGTAGAGGCCGGGAATGGTTTCCGATTGGGGTCACTTTGTCCCCGAACGGGGACGGCCGGCCCCCTCAGAGGACGGCCTCTGCCGGGCGATCGGGGGAATAGGGCTCCGGTGGAGGACGCCAGAGCCCCGGAAGGACCTACTTGTTCTGGATCAGGAAGCAGATGAGCAGGGCGTAGAGCACCAGCGATTCGATCAGCACGAGGCCGAGGAGCGTCATTCCGCGGATGTCCTTGGCCGCGCCGGGATTCCGGGACATTCCTTCCGAAGCCGCCGCGGTCGCCCTCCCTTGGGCGGTGGCACCGGCCGCCGCCGCGATCGCCAGCAGGAAAGCCGCTCCGATGACTCCCCACCGCACTCCCGTGGGGGCCGCCGCGGCCGTCGTCGCGGCCTCCTGCGCGAACGCCGGAAGCGCCGAAACGAGCGACACCGCGCACAACAGAACCGTCTTCTTCACCATCCGCAGATCTCCTTCTTTGACGCGCCGCCGGCGCGGTGATGCCGGAAACTATCATGAGCTGTCAGCTCTCAGCTGTCAGCTTTCAGTGACTCGATTGATTGTCCGTCAGTGCTCCTCGTGCGCGGTGGCGCCGGCGACGTAGACCGCGGAGAGCAGCGCGAAAACGTATGCCTGCAGGGCCGCGGTGAACAGGCCGAGGGCCATCATGGGCCAGGGGACCCCGATCGGGACCAGGCTCGCGAACACTCCCGTCGTCGTGTGCTCTCCGTAGATGTTCATGAAGAGCCGCAGCGAGAGCGACAGGATCCGGGCGAAGGTTCCGATGATCTCGATGACGAAAAACAGCGGCGCGATGAGCAGCAGCGGCCCCGTGAAGTGCTTCAGATACGCCAGCAGGCCGTGCTCCTGGATGCCCTTCCAGTTGAAATAGACGAAGGAGATGACGGCCAGGGCCACCGTCGTCGACAGAGAACCCGTCGGCGGCTGGAGGAAAAAGAAGAGCCCGAACAGGTTGGCCACGCCGATGAAGATCGCGAACGTCCCGATGATCGGCACGTACTTCTCGCCCCCGTGCCCGATCACGTCCTGGCACATGCTCCGAAGACCGGAGACCAGCATCTCGAAGAAGCTCTGGAGCTTGGACGGCTTCTCGCGGTCGTACCGGCGCGCCACGAGGGGAAAGAAAATCGCGAAGATCAGAAGAAGCAGGAGGGTCATGATCGCCGCGTCCGGGATCCAGGCCTCCTTCCCGTCGGGAAAGAAGAACGCGGCCTGGCCGGGGGAAAGCCTCTCGACCGGCGGCTCGCCGAGGAGCCTCTTCAGCAGCCCGTTGAGCGGGCCGTACAGGATCGAATGATGCTCTTCCAAACGTTTCTCCTCACTCCTGACCCGGCCGGCCGATCCAGAGCTCCGGGACGATGGCCAGCACCACGATCGAAAGGCCGGCCGCGCCGGCAACCGGGTCGAAATCCTTCCAGCGAAACAGAACGACGGCGAAGAGTAACAAACTGGCGGCCGTCACCAGGAGAAGAGGCGCAATGGTCCTGAATCCGGGCCGATTCTGCTGGGGTATGAGACGCAGGGTCAGTCTCTCGAGCGCGAGAAAGCTGAAAATAACGACGGCTGCCGCGATTGTCAAGGACACGCCGGCGCGCCACCCGAAGGCAAAAGCGCCCGCGATCGCGAGCGCGCCGAGCACGAAGGCGCGCCGCCGGACGCGGGAAATGAGGGGGTCGGTGGAGGAGTTGTCAGTCTTCAGTTTTCAGTTTTCAGTTCAGCCTCGGAACGACGTTCTCGTCAGCGATTCAGCCTTCCGGCGAGGCGGAAAAAGTTTACGAACGCGGCCGCAAGACCGAGCCCTCCGCCTACCCAGGAGGCGGCGCCCCCCCACCCGAACCGTCGAGCAATCCAGGCGCCCAGAAAGTAGCCGGCGAGGGGCCCCGCGAGGAAAAGAAGGCCCGCAGAGGTTCCCTCCGCGACGGCAGAGGCGCGGGAACGCCCAGGGGGCTCGGCATCACTCATATCGAGATCGATTCCGAACTGAGAACTGATAACTGAGAACTGAAAACTCTCTCAGTACTTGCTCGGCACGCACCGGTGCAGAACGTCCAGCACGCTCTCGGGGGCGACGCCGATCACGAGCGTTCCGACCGCGCAGATGATGACGGCGGCGGTCAGCGCGTAGGAGACGGGAATCTTCGCGCTGACGCCGTCGGTGAAGAACATCGCCGCCGCGATCCGGAAGTAGTAGAAGAGGGAGACCGCGGAGGCGAGCACGGCAATGACGGCGAGCCAGGCGTAGCCCGCGTCCATCGCCGCGGTGAACAGGTAGTACTTGCCGATGAAGCCGGCGGTCGGAGGGATTCCCGCGAGCGAGAGCAGGAAGAGAAGCATGACGACCGCCGCCGGCATGTTGCGCTTCGCGAGACCGTTGAAGTCGGACACCGACTCGGCCGCGTAACCCTTCGCCTCGAGGAAGATGATGAGCCCGAAGGCGCCGAAGTTCATGAGCGTGTATGCCAGCAGGTAGACCAGCACGCCCCACATCCCGAACTTCGTCTGGAACCCGAGGACGCCCAGGAGCGCGTATCCCGCGTGGGCGATCGACGAGTACGCAAACATCCGCTTGACGTTCGTCTGTAGCAGCGCGGCGAGGTTTCCCCAGATCATGGTCGCTGCCGCGACGAGGGCCACGATCAATCCCCAGTCGGCCTGGAACTTCGGGAACGCGACGTAGAAGATGCGCGCGAAGATCGCGTAAGCGGCGACCTTGGGCCCGACGGAGAAGAACGCGGTCACCGGCGTCGGCGAGCCCTCGTAGACGTCCGGAGTCCAGAGATGGAACGGGACGGCCGCGATCTTGAAGAGCAGCCCCGCCAGAATCATGAGGATCCCGAGGACGATGGCGTTCGTCCGCTGCATGCCCGTGTAGAGCTGCGCGAGGTCGGCGAGGCCCATCTTCCCGCCGAGACCGTAGACGAGAGAGAGGCCGTAGAGGAGAACGGCCGACGAGAACGCGCCGAGGATGAAGTACTTGAGCGCCGCCTCCGTCGACTTGATCTCTCCCTTGAAGTATCCGGCCAGCACGTACGAAGCCAGCGCCATGAGCTCGAGGGCGACGTAGATGGAAATGAGATTGCTCCCGGACGCCATGAAGAACATCCCGACGCCGGAGAACAGGACCAGCGCGTAGTACTCGCCTCCCGGGTAGGGCGCTTCGCCGACGAACCGCACGGACGCGAGGACGGTCAGCACCATCGCCAGCAGCACGAGAAACTTGAAGAAGAGGGCGAAGTTGTCGACCACGAACATGCCGCCGAGAATCGGGCCGTGGGCCCGCTCGGGCATCGTGGAGACGAAGACGAGCAGCACCCCGGTCACCCCGAGCATCAGCACCGAGAGGAACCCGAAGAGCTCTTCCTTCGCCTTCCCGACGAAGACGCTCGACGCCAGCAGGATCATCCCCGCGGCGGTCAAGAACAGCTCCGGCGAGAGCAGGAGCCAGTCGGTGGCCTGAACCTTCACCGGACCGCCGCTGCCGGGGCGGCGGGCGCCAGTTCCCCCGACGCCGCCGGGATCCCCGTTCCCGGCGCGCCCGCGTACGCCGGAGGAGTCATCGTCGCGCCTCCGACCGAGCGCACGATGTTCTCGGAGGGAACCCGCAGGACGTCGAAGAACGGCTTCGGATAGAGGCCAATCCAGAGAGCGAGAACGACAAGCGGCGCCAGCGTCAGCTGCTCCCGAAAGGAGAGGTCGGGAAGCTTCGCGTTGGCCGGATTGGAGAGCTCTCCGAAGAAGACGCGCTGGTAGAGCCAGAGGAGGTACGCGGCTCCGAGCACGATGCCGGTGCAGGCGAAGAGAGCCCACCAGAAATTCTTCGCGAACGCTCCCTGCAGGATCGAGAACTCCCCGATGAATCCGTTCAAGAGAGGAAGGCCCATCGACGAGAGCGCCATGATCAGGAAGTACGTGGCGTAGATCGGCATCTGCCGGGCGAGGCCGCCGTACTCGGCGATCATGCGCGTGTGCCGGCGCTCGTAGACCACGCCGACTAAGAGGAAGAGGGCGCCCGTCGAGATGCCGTGGTTGATCATCTGCAGGACGCCGCCCTGCACGCCCGCCATGTTGAGCGCGAAGATCCCGAGCATCACGAACCCGAGATGCGACACCGAGGAGTACGCGATCAGCTTCTTCATGTCCTTCTGGACGAGAGTGACCATGGCGCCGTACACGATGCCGACGATCGCGAGGAACACCATCGTCCCTATCACCCACGGCGTCTTCACGGCCTCCGGGAACATCGGCAGGGAGAACCGGACGAAGCCGTACGTGCCCATCTTCAGCAGGACCGCGGCGAGGATCACGGACCCCGCGGTCGGCGCCTCGGTGTGGGCGTCCGGCAGCCAGGTGTGGAACGGGAACATGGGCACCTTGATCGCGAACCCGAAGAAGAACGCGAAGAAGAGCCACACCTGGAGCTCCGGCGGCATCGCCGCGGCCACCGCGGTCAGCTTCGGAACGGAGAACGTCGCGGCGTGTCCGAGGCCCTTGTACCCGAGGAAGCCCGTGGTGTTGTAGAAATAGAGAGCGATGATGCCGAGCAGCATCAGCACCGACCCCGCCAGCGTGTACAGGAAGAACTTGATCGCCGCGTAGAGCCGTCGCTGTCCTCCCCACACGCCGATCAGGAAGTACATCGGCACCAGCATGATTTCCCAGAACACGTAGAACAGGAAGAAGTCGAGGCAGCAGAACGTGCCGATCATGAACGTCTGCAGGAGGAGCAGGAGGATGTAGTACTCCTTCTGCCGCTCCGCGATCGCCGAGTAGGACGAATAGATCGCGATCACCCCGATCAACGTGGTCAGGAGGATCAGAAGCAGGGTGATTCCGTCGATCCCGAAGTGATAGTCGACTCCGAGAGACGGGATCCACGAAATGCGCTCGACGAACTGATACCCGGCCTTCGCGCGGTCGAAGGAGAACCAGAGCGGGAGCGAGACCGCAAAGTCGAGAGCGGCGACGGCCGTCGCGAACGCCTTGATCGCTCCCGTTTTTTCCTTCGGGATCAGGAACATGATGATCAGCGCGCCGGCGAGCGGAATGTACGCGATCATCGAGAGAAGCGGCAGCTGTTGCAGTGTGTTCATGCGTTCAGTTCTCAGTCATCCGTTTTCAGTTCTCAGTTTCCGTTCGCGTCACCGGAAGAGCAGGTACACGGCGACGAGGCAGAAGAGCCCGCCGCCCATCACGAGGGCGTAGTTCTGAACGCGGCCGGTCTGCGCGCGCCGGAAGCCGCGGAAACCGGCCTGGAGCGTGTTCGCGACGCCGTTGACGAGGCCGTCCACCACGTACTGGTCGAAGAAGGAAGACAGCCACGAAAGCCCGACGGTCACGTGGCGCGCGCCGTTGACCGCTCCATCGATGACGGTGGCGTCGAAGTCCCAGAGGAAACGGCCGCCGCCCTTGGCGAGTCCCTGGACGAAGACCGAGTCGTAGGCCTCGTCCACGTAGTACTTGTTGGACACGGCCCGATACACTCCGGGGAACCGGGCGGCGATGCGTGCCGGTACCGCTCCCTCTCCCTTCGCGTACCAGACGTAAGCGATGGCGAGGCCGATCGCCGCCGCCGCCACGGAGGCCGCCATCAGGAGGGCTTCGGTCGACGCCGCCGCTTCGTGCGCCGCCGTATGCGCGCCCGCGCCGGCGAGAGGCAGCAGGATCGAATGGAGAAACGCCCCGATCCGGTCCCCGCCGCGCACCATCGGAATCCCGACGTAGCCACCCACGACCGACAGGAACGCGAGGACGATCAGGGGGACGGTCATCGAGCGGGGAGATTCATGGATCTGCGCCTCCTGCTCGGTTCCGCCGCGGAATTTTCCCCAGAAGGTCAGGGAGACGACCCGCAGCATGTAGAACGCGGTCAGGCCCGCCGTGAAGAGCGCCGCCGCCCAGAGCACTCGGCCGAGCCACGGGGCGCTCTCGAAGTGCGCCTCGAAAGCCGCGGCGAGGATCGCGTCCTTGGAGAAGAACCCGGCCAGAAGCGGCACTCCCGCGATCGCCAGCGTCGCGACGAGGAAAGTCCGGTACGTCACGGGTATCTTCGACGCGAGCCCGCCCATCTTGCGGATATCCTGCTCTCCCCCGAGCGCGTGGATGACGGATCCGGATCCTAAGAAGAGGCAGGCCTTGAAGAACGCGTGCGTCATCACGTGGAACATGCCGGCGACGAAGGCGCCGACCCCGCAGGCGAGAAACATGTATCCCAGCTGCGACACGGTCGAGTAGGCGAGCACCTTCTTGATGTCGTTCTGAGCGATGCCGATCGTCGCGGCGAACAGCGCGGTGAATCCGCCAATCGCCGCGACGACCAGAAGGGCGTCGGGCGAGAGGCGGAAGAGGACGTTGCAGCGCGCGACCATGTACACGCCCGCCGTCACCATCGTCGCCGCGTGGATCAGCGCCGAGACAGGCGTCGGGCCCGCCATGGCGTCCGGCAGCCAGACATAGAGCGGAAACTGGGCGGACTTGCCGCACGCGCCGACGAAGAGGCAGAGGCAGACCAGGGTCAGGTAGGGAGCGTACGCGGCCGGATGCGCGGCCGCCGCCGGGAAGACCTTGCCGAAGTCGAGCGAGCCGAAGAGGCTGAAGATTCCGAAGATCCCGAGGATGAAGCCGAAGTCTCCGATCCGGTTGACGACGAAGGCCTTCTTGCCCGCATCCGCGGCGGCGTCCCGATCGTAGAAGTAGCCGATCAGGAGGTACGAGCAGAGGCCGACTCCTTCCCAGCCCACGAAGAGCATCAGGAAGTTCGCGCCCAGCACGAGCAGCAGCATCGAGAACATGAAGAGGTTGAGATAGGCGAAGTAGCGCCCGTAGCCCTCCTCGTGCCCCATGTACCCGACGGAGTAGACGTGGATCAGGAAGCCGACGAACGTGACGAACGCGATCATCAGCGCCGACAGCGAATCGAGGCGGAACGCGGCGTCTACGAACCACTCACCGGCCGGGCCGTGCACCTGTCCGACGGCCTGGTTCACGCCGAGCGGCAGCCAGCGGTAGAGAGTCACGACGTGGGCCGCACCCTCCGAGAGGCGGGCGATGCCGACGTCGAAGATCGCGAGAAAAGCGAAGACGCAGGCGAGACCGACCGAAACGGTTCCGACGACCGTGTGGACCGTCTTGAACGGAATCGGCGAGTGCCCGGCCGGGTCGTGCGCGGGCGACGCGGCGTGCGTGTGAGCGGGATTCTCGCCGTGCACGGAAGGAGCGGGGGCCCCGGCAGGAGCCGGCGCGCCGTGCGACCCGTGAGCGTCGGCCGCCTCCCCCCGGGTGCGATGGGAGACCAGGTACAGAACCCCGTTGACGAGGAATCCCGCCAGCGGAAAGAGGGGCACGAGCCAGAGCAGGTCCTTCAAGACGTCAGCCCTTCATCGTGTTCGCCTCTTCCACGTTCAGCGTCTTACGCTGGCGGAAGAGAGAGATGGTGAGCGCGAGGCCGATGGCGGCCTCACCGGCGGCGATCGTGATGACGAACACCGAGAAGACCTGGCCCGTCAGGTCCGAGAGCCTGCGGGAAAATGCGATGAAGTTGATGTTCACGGCGTTCAACATCAGCTCGATCGACATGAGCACGGTCAGAAAATTGCGGCGCACGAGCACGCCGAAGAACCCGATCGCGAAGAGGAGGAACGACAGGATGAGGAAATGGTTGATGGTGATTGTCATGGGCGCCTCTCGCGGAGAGGCGCTGGGCGCTGGGCGCTGCGCAGCGGGCGCCGGGCGCCGGGCGCTGGGCGCTGGGCGAACGTCGAACGCCCCCGCCTAGCGCCTCCCGCCTCACGCCTCACGCCCTCTTTCATCAATCCACCTTCTCGAAGGAGCGTTTGCCGAGGACGACCGCGCCGATCATGGCGACGAGCAGGAACACCGACGCGACTTCGAAGGGCAGAAGGTAGTCGCGGAACATCAGCCAGGAGACGGCCTCCGTGTTGCCGACCACGCGCCCGGCGACGGCGCGGAAGGCGTCGGGATTGCGGGCGATGTCGGTGAACTTCTCGGTGCCGAGGATGTAGAGGAACGGGATAAGGAATACGGGCAGCAGGAGCAGCGCGATGTCCCACTGGTGCTGGAACGCCGGCGTGCCGGCCGCCGTGCGCTGGTGCACGAGCATGATCACGAAGAGAAACAGCACCATGATCCCGCCGGCGTAGACGAGGATCTGGACCGCGCCGACGAACTCCGCCTCCTCCAGGATGAAGACGCACGCGACCAGGAGGAACGACGCCAGCAGGAAGAGCGCCGAGTGGACCGGGTTCTTCGACCAGACGACCGCGATCGCGGTGCCGAGGATGAGCAGGGCGAAGCCGATGAACAGCCACCCGCCAACTCCCGTCAGGAGCGCGCTGCCCGCCGCCTCCGCCGCTCCCATCAGCCCTGCTCCATCACGGTGAAGGGCTTGACGTTCGGCGCCTCCTGCCAGTCTGTGAGCTTGCGGATGTCGAGGTACAGCGAGTCGTTGCGGTCGTACGACGCCATCTCGTAGGTCTTCGTCGTCAGCCAGATCGACTTGGGAACCGTCGGGCACGCCTCCTCGCAGAGCTGGCAGAACATGCACCGCTTCAGGTCCACGTCGAAGCGGTCGAGGACCTTGACGCCCTTGCCCGCCTCGTTCTTTTCATTGTGCCAGTCGATGTAGATGATGTTGATCGGACACTCGATCGCGCAGAGCGTGCACTTGATGCAGCGCTCCTCGTCCAGGCGGAACATCCCGCGGAACCGATCCGACGGGATCTTCTTCTGCTCCGGGTACTGGATCGTCACCTTCTTGCCGAAGAGGTGCCGTCCCGTGACCCCGAGCCCGTCGAAGAGATCGAGGAGGGTCAGCTTGTCGAGCCACTTCTTGAGAGCCATGGGACCTTTTCCTCTTCTCTTCTATGCCTTCAAGCCTTCAAAGCCGACTGCCGCGTGCCCGCCGGCTCGGACGCCAGCCGGTCGCGGCGGGCGAGACCCTGGCGCAGCTTCGCCAGGAAGAACATGAGCAGGAACAGCGCGCCGAAGATCCACCCGAGCCGCACGAGCCCGTCGGTGCGTCCGGGGGTCCACAGAATCGCGAGCGCGACGATCACGATGTTGACGAGCGAGAGGGGGATCATCCACTTCCAGCCGAGAGCCATCAGCTGATCGAATCGGTATCGCGGAAACGTGGATCGGAACCAGATGTAGCAGAAGATGAAGAACCCGACCTTCGCCAGGAACCACACGAAGGGCGGGACGATGTGGAGGAACGACAGCGCCTTGACGTGGCCGAAAGGCGGCAGCCAGCCGCCGAAGAACACGGTGACGGCCACGCACGAGATGATGATCATCGCCGCGTATTCGCCCAGGAAGAAGAAGGCGAACTTCACCCCCGAGTACTCCGTGTTGAACCCGGACACGAGCTCGGACTCCGCCTCCGGCAGGTCGAAGGGGTTGCGGTTGGTCTCGGCCACCCCCGACACGAAATAGAGAAAGAAGGAGAGAAGGCCGGGGAAGACGAACCAGAGCTGCATCCGGTCCTGCCGCATGACGATCTCGACGAGCGAGAGCGACCGCGTCATCAGGAGCACCGCGACGAGGGAAAGCCCCATCGGGACCTCGTAGGACACGAGCTGCGCGGCCGACCGAAGGCCGCCGAGCATCGAGTACTTGTTGTTGGAGGCCCAGCCGCCGAGGATGATCCCGTACACGCCGATCGAGGTGATCGCGAGCAGGAACAGAAGCCCGATGTTGATGTCGGCGACCCAGAGCGGGGTCGAGACGTGCCGCGCCAGCCGGACCGACGGGCCCATCGGGATGACCGCCAGCGCGGTGAGCGCCGGGATGACCGCCAGCACGGGCGCTAAGAAATGAACGAACTTCTCCGCCCGCGCGGGCGTCACGTCCTCCTTCGTCACGAGCTTCAGGAGATCGGCGAGCCCCTGAAGCGTGCCCTTGGGCCCGACGCGGTTGGGCCCGAGCCGCACCTGCATGAAGCCCATGATCCGGCGCTCGGCGAGCACGATGACGAACCCGACGATCGCGGGAACGACGGCCACGATCAGCAGCACCTTCACGTAGGTCAGGAAGGTGGGCGTGAGGATTTTCATGCGTGACCCCCGGGGCCGGGAATCGGGAATCGGGAGCCAAGCGACCAACGGGAGCGAGACGGCCGCGGTACGCCGCGGTCAACTAGATCGGGAATCGAAAAGGCGGGACGCCCCGGGATTCCCTCGTTTCCCGTTTCCCGTTTTCCGTTTTCCGTCCTCCTCACCTGTCCACCTCGCCCAGCACGATGTCGATCGTGCCGATCAGGGCAACGAGGTCTGAGATCAGGTGGCCCTTCGCCATCTTGGGCAGGGCCTGCAGGTTGATGAACGAGGGCGGACGGCAGTGCATCCGATAGGGCCGGTTGCTGCCGTTCGAGACGCAGTAGAAGCCGAGCTCGCCCTTCGGCGACTCGATCGACGCGTAGACTTCCTCGGCGGGCGGCTTGATCACGCGCGGGACCTTCCCGCGGATCTCTCCGGGCTCGAGCCGGTCCAGGCACTGGCGAAGGATGCGCACGCTCTGCCGCATCTCCTGGACGCGGACGATGTACCGGTCGTACGTGTCTCCGTTCTGCCGCGTCGGGACGGCGAAGTCGAGCTCGTCGTAGCACTCGTAGGGCTGCGCCCGCCGCAGGTCCCACTCGATCCCGGACGCGCGGATCAGGGGCCCGGTCAGGCCGTACTCGACGCACTCCGCGGCGGTCAGCACGCCGATCCCGACCGTCCGCCGCTTCCAGATCCGGTTGTCGGTGAGCAGCTGCTCGTAGTCGTCGATGCGCCCTGGGAGGTCGTCGACGAACTCCAGGAGCCGCTCGACCCACCCGGCCGTCAGGTCGAACGGAAGGCCGCCGATCCGCATGCAGTTCAAGGTCAGGCGCGCGCCGCAATACTCCTCGAAGAAGTCCAGGATCTGCTCGCGCTCCCGGAACGCGTACCAGAAGGGCGTCACCGCCCCGAGGTCGATGCCGGACGTGCCGAGCCAGACGAGATGGCTCGAGAGACGCTGGAGCTCGTCCAGAATCACCCGGATCAGCTGAGCCCGCCGCGGGACCTCGACGTCGATGAGCTTCTCGATCGTCAGGCAGAACGCGTGGTTGTTCGTCGCCGCCGCCACGTAGTCCATGCGGTCGGTGTGCGGAATTCCCATCGGGTACGTCTCGGTCTCGAAGAGCTTCTCGGTCCCGCGGTGCAGGAATCCGACGTCGGGGAGCGCCTCCAGGATCTTCTCGCCGTCGACCTTCAGCACGATCCGGAGGACGCCGTGCGTCGAGGGATGCTGGGGCCCGAAGTTGAGCTCCATCTCCTGCACGTCGAAGAGCGTCGGAGGCTCTCCCGGCGCCGGGGGCGTGTCCCCCTGGGAGAGCGGCCTCGCGACGCCGGCCGCTGCCGCGCGCTCCGCGAAGTGCGCGGCTTCGTCGCGCTCGGCCTGAGAGAGCTTCTCGTCAACCATGAGAAACACTCGGGAAACGGGAAACGGGAAACGGGAAACGAAGGGAATCGAACCGCATGGGCGTTTTACGTTTTACGCTTTCCGTTTCCCGACCTCGTTCCCTCACGACACCACCTTGCGATTGGGATCGCTGGCGCCCGGGCCGCCGCCTTCCGGCCATTCTTCCGGGTAGATCGCGGCGCCCGTGTCGATCCCTTCGAGGGGAAAGTCCTTGCGCAGCGGGTGGCCGTGGAACCCCTCCCAGGTCAGGATCCGGCGAAGGTCCGGGTGCCCCGAGAAGCGGATCCCGAACATGTCGAATGTCTCCCGCTCGCACCAGTTCGCCGCGAGATAGACGCGCGCGATCGAAGGGACGTCTTCGCCCTCGGCCGCGCCGCATTTGACGCGGATTCGGTCGTTCTTCGAGAAGGAGTAGAAGTGGTAGACGACGTCGAAGCGCGGCGCGCGCTCCTTCCAGTCCACCGCCGTAACGTCGACGCAGTAAGCGAAGTCCTCGGCCTGCTTCAGGTGCCGGGCGACGTCGGCGATCTTCTCGCGGGCGACCGTCACCGTCACCTGGCCCGCGAATTTCTTGGAGGCGAGCACGGCGCCCGGGACGCCCGCGGAAAGAGATACGACCCACGGATGGCTCGCCGCGTCCGCCGCGACCAGCTTCGGCTTCGCAACTTCTTTGGCACCGGTCGTGGCCGGGGGCGTGATCTCCTCGGCCATGCGATGGTTTAAGAGGCCTTCCGGATGACTTTCATCCGGTCGATCTTCTTCTGGAGCGCCATGATCCCGTAGATCAGCGCCTCCGGCCGCGGCGGGCAGCCGGGAACGTACACGTCCACCGGGACGATCCGGTCCACCCCCTGGGTGACGGCGTAGGTCCGGTAGGGCCCGCCGCAGGTCGCGCAGGAGCCCATCGCGATGACCCACTTGGGATCGGGCATCTGGTCGTAGAGGCGCTTGACGACGGGAGCCATCTTTTCGACGACGGTCCCTGCGACGATCATGAGATCCGACTGCCGTGGCGTTCCCCGGAACACCTCGGCGCCGAACCGGGCCAGGTCGTGCCGGGCGTCCATCACCGCCATCATCTCGATCGCGCAGCACGCCAGGCCGAACTGCATCGGCCAAATGGAGGACCGCCGCGCCCAGTTGATGACGGAGTCGACCGTCGTCGTCAGGACGTTTTCTTCGAATCTGTTGTCGACGAGACCCATGGGACGGTTCGCCCTTCTGCTACGCCCAGTCGAGCGCCTGGCGCTTCCAGACGTAGAAATATCCGACGACGAGAATCACCAGGAAAATCACCATTTCGATCAAACCGAAGAGCCCGAGCCGGTGGAAGAGGACGGCCCAGGGGAAGAGAAAGATCGTCTCGACGTCGAACACCACGAAGAGGACCGCGATCAAGAAATAGCGGACAGAAAAGCGCGTGTCGAAAGCGAACGTCGTCGCCGCGATACCGGATTCGTAAGGCTCTAGCTTCGCTGGGTTTGGCCGCCGCGTCTGGATGGCCCGAGCGAGAAAAATCGTAGCCAGAGGCAGAGCCGCCGCCAGCAGGCCCAGAATCAGAATCGGAAAGTAGTTGGCCACCTGAGCGGTCATTCTATCGGAGGGAAAAAAGGAATCAACCCGCATTCCCGGCCGTCTCCGACGCGTCGAGAACGGGAGACGTCAAGCCGCGCGACTGGACGAGCACGGAGATCTCATCGCCCATTCCCTCGGGATCGACGAGCCGGTACGCGCGCCATCGGGCCGCGTCGTCCGGAGTGAAATCGAAGACGCCCGACTCGACGAGGAAGCGGCCCTGGCGCGAAATGCCTTCGGTCGTCAGCCCCTCCGCCTCTCCCGCCTCGATCAACAGGTCCCAGTGCACGTGCGCGGTCAGGTCGACCTGCCCCGGCCGCGACAGGGGGTCTCCCCGGCGCAGGCCCGCAAAATGCACCGCGAGGGTCCCGTGCCGGCGCGCCGTCGCATGGTAGAGGACAGGCGAGCGGTGCCCGTAGTCGAAGGAGACGAGGGACCCGTGGCCGAGCGCGCGCGCTAAGATCCGGTGGAGCGGCGCGGCGCCGAAGGAGATCTCGCCGACCTGTCCCGCTTCCATCGCGACCCCGTAGCGCTCCAGATGCTCGCGGTAGGCGTCGGGCGCGGCCGCCGTGCGCCACACGAACGCGTCACCCTCGAAATCGACGCGGAGCTCCTGCAGCCCGCGCGCGGATCCGGTCACCCGGACGACCGGCAGGGCGTCGTAGAGCTCGTTGGAGAAGATCCAGCCGTTGACGCTCCCCTCCGGAAGCTCCTTCGGCGAATCGAGGGCCCGCGGTCCCCGCGGAAAGGGGCGCCGGAGGAGGGTCAGCCGCGCGATCGCGCTGCGCTCGACGGCCGTCAGCCGGACGCGCTCGAAGACGTCCGGGTCGTTGGCCTCGAGCGCCGCCGAGAACTCTTCCAGGAACTTGCCCTCCCCCGCGCCGACCTCGACGAAGTCGAGCGGCCCTTCGAACTCCCGCGCCTGGCGCGCGAAACGGCGGGCCAGAGAGCGCGCGAAGGCGGGCGATATCCACGGCGAGGTCACAAAATCGCCCCGCTCTCCGATCGAGGCGCCGCGGGAGTAATACCCCTCCTCGGCGTCGTAGAGAGCCGCCGCCATGAAGTCTCGAAACGAGATCGGGCCCTCTCGGGCAATGCGCTCGCGGAGACGATCGGTCAGTGACAAGGGACTCTCGATTATATTTTCCGAGGCGATGCAAAGCTGTCCGCTTCGCGCCGGGGCCGTTCTGGCGGCGGCGGTCCTTCTGCTGGCGCCCGCGTGCGCTTCGCGGCGAAACGGCCCCCTCCCGACGCTCGAGGACTACTCGGACGGGACTTCTGTGTGGGCCGAAGAGTTTCTGGCCGACTGGAAATCCGGCGTATCGAACGGCGATCTCTACGCCGGCGACTTCCGTTGGGCCGGACCGCTTCCGGGGGCGGAACTCGTGCGCGCGCCCTCGCGCCCTCCCCTTTCGATCGGGATTTATCGCGCGCCGGCCGGCGCACCCGGCGGCTCGATGGTCGGCAGCGTCGATCTCCGCGACCGCCTGCGGGAGGTGCGCCGCCGCTTCGCGAAGCTCGGCCGGACGGAATCGATCCTCTTCGATTTCCGCCGGCGGGGCGCCGCGCGCGAAATCGTGCTCGGTATCCTCCTGACGGGAACGGGCGCCGGCGGCGCGCTCCGGCAGGAGGGCGGCAAGGTGCGGCTCCGTCTGACGCGGGAGGCGGCCGGCCGGCCGTGGAAAGCCGCCGCGGGTTCCGTCGGAGAGTGGATGAGCGCGTCGGCGTCGGAGCCGCTCTTCGAAGAGCGCGCTGTTGCGGCGGGACTCGGCCGTGCACACCGGGCGTTTCTGCCGAACGCCGCGAAGAATGTCCCCATCCCGGGAGAGCACATGCCTCCCGGCGCCGCCGTCCTCGACTTCGACGGCGACGGCCGGGACGACCTCTTCGTGGCGGGCGGAGACGGCAACCGCCTCTACCGCAACCTCGGCAACGGGAGATTCGACGACGTCGCCTCGCGTGCGGGCGTGTCGGGGCAGCCGGGAGAAGGCGTCGGCGCGCTCGCCTTCGACTTCGACAACGACGGCCGGCCGGATCTCTACGTCTCTTACATCGACCGGCCGAATCTTCTTTTTCGAAATCGCGGCGACGGCACATTCGAGGAGATCGGGAAGAAGGCCGGCGTCGCGCTCTCGAACTACTGCACGGCCGCCGCCGCGCTCGACTACGACCGGGACGGGCTGCCGGACCTCTACGTCTTAGTCTACGGCCCGCGCGACCGCGGCCCCAACATCCAGGCGAACAACGCGCCGCCGAACCACCTCTTCCACAACAACGGGGACGGCACGTTCACCGACGTGACGTCGGCCTCGCGGACCGGAGACACGGGGTGGGGTCTCGCGCTCGGATGCGCGGACCTCGACGGCGACGGCTGGCCGGACATCTACGTCGCCAACGACTTCGGAAACCACACGTACCTCCACAACGAGAGAAACGGCACGTTTGCAAATCTCGCGCGGCGCGCCGGGATCCTGGACCCCGGGTTCGGAATGGGAGTCGCGATCGACGACGTCGAGGGGACCGGGAAGCTCTACCTGTACGTCTCGAACTACTCCTTCCCGATGAAGTGGTTCCTGAAGGACCCGCGCTTCCCCATGCCGGCTTTCCCGTACTCGCTGGGCCGCCCCCTCGTCTGGCGGCGGCTCACCGCTCTCGCGCGCGGGTCTTCCCTTTTCCGCCCGCGGGGCGACGGAACCTTCGAGCGCGTCTCGGAGGAGGCCGGGGTCGACGACACCTCGTGGTCCTGGGGCTGCGTGTTCGTGGACGCGGACATGGACGGCCGGCCCGACCTCTTC
>JBBRDK010000003.1:0-78999 GCA_038203955.1 Thermoanaerobaculia bacterium
CCCGGCTCGCCCAGGGCATCGCCCGCCCGGCGAGCGAGCGCTTCCACGACGTCCGGCGGCAGCGACCCCTCGAAGTGCAGATGGCAGTCGGCCAGCCCCGTGAGTCTTCGTTCTCGCTGTTCCACTTGCGCTCCCAGTAGAGTTCAGAGTTGAGAGTTCAGAGTCCATGCGGGCCGCTCCACTCTCAAGTCTCAACGCTCAACCCTCAACCCTCAACCCTCAACCCTCAACCGTCAACTCTCAACTCTCAACTCTCAACTCTCAACTCTCAACTCCCAACTCCCAACTCCCAACTCCCAACTCCCAACTCCCATCTCCCATCTCGGCTACATTGATTCGGTTGAGACGCGACCGCATTCTGGCCTTCTTTCTGGATCTCCTGGTTTGCGCCGGCTGCGCGGACGTGGCCGCTCTGCTGATCACGGCATTCCTCTGGGCCGCGCTTCCGGGAGGGCGCCGCGCGATCCCGGCCGTCTGGGCGGCCGCAGGACTCGCGGCCGCGTCGGCTTTTCTGCTGCGCGACGCCCGGGGAGGCCGCGCCCGCCGCTGGGTCGGACTCGAGGCGGTCGGACCCGGAGGGGCCGTCCCCGGCCGCGCGGCGTCCGTTCGGCGCAACCTGCCGCTCCTCGTCCCGGGGTGGAACCTGATCGAAGCCTGGCCGGTCCTCCGCCAGGGAGACGCCGTCCGGCCCGCCGACCGCCGCACGGGGGTCCGGATCCGGCGGACGGACTAAGAATGACCGACCGCGTCCGGTCGGGGAGTGACCGACCGCGTCCCGGTCGGGGAGCGCCTGACCGCGCCCGGTCGGGGAGCGACCGCGCGGGCCCGCTCGGGATATTCTGAGGCCCGGATGCCGGACGTCCGGCAGAGAACCTTTCGACCCGCCCTCCGTTTAAGGAGTCGGAGACACTGATGCGGAAAACCCTGACGGCCCTCTTCCTTCTGTTCGCGGCAGCGGCGGTATCGCCTGCCGGGCAGGAGGAAGTTTTCGACAAGACCTTTTCCATGGAAGGGGTTACGCGGATCTCGATTGAGAACGTCAACGGCAAGGTCGAGGCGTTTGCCTGGGACAAGCCGTCCTTCAAAGTCCGCGCGGTCAAGACGGCGAGCGGCAGCCGCGCCGACGAGACCCTT
This sequence comes from Thermoanaerobaculia bacterium, assembly GCA_038203955.1. Classification (GTDB taxonomy): domain Bacteria; phylum Acidobacteriota; class Thermoanaerobaculia; order UBA5066; family Gp7-AA6; genus JALYUA01. Next base: position 1,135 of record JBBRDK010000003.1, read on the forward strand.
CGCCTGACCGAAATTCGCGTGCGGAAGATCGGCGACGAAATGCGCGTCGAGACCCTGAACCCGAACCGCCACAAGCTCTTCGGAATTCTGGACTTCGGCGGTTCAAACGCGCGCGTGGACTACGAGGTCTACCTGCCGGCCGCCGCCGAGGCACGCCTGCAGACCTGCAACGGCCACGTCGCCGCGAGCGGGTTCGGGGCGGCCGTGTCCGCAGACGCCGTGAACGGATCCATCGAGTTGAAGGACGTCCGTGGGCCGGTCAAGGCGACCACCGTCAACGGCTCGCTCCGGATCGCGTTCAAGGGAGCCCTGCGCAAAACGCAGCTCGAAACGGTAAACGGTTCCGTCGAAGTCGCCTTCGACCGCGCGTCCTCCATCCGGTACGACCTCGAGACGGTCAACGGCCGCATCGAAGGGGACATCGAGCTCGCCGTCGAAGGCAAGCACGGCCCCAAGGAAGCGCGCGGCTCGTACAACGGCGGGGGCGAGACGCTCCGCTGCGAAACCGTGAACGGGTCGATCCGGCTGAAGACGAATTAGTTTCCCCTCATGTCCGAAGTCCCCCGGCGCCCATCCTCGTCGCTGATCCTCTGCTATCTGCCGCTTCTCGGGGTGATTCCCCTGTTTCTCGGCGGTTCGACGCGCGAAGTGCGATGGCATGCCCGCAACGGCCTCCTCCTTTTCGGGGGGGTCGTCGTCGTCGGGGTTCTCGCGACGCTCGTCGGACTCCTTCTCCCCTCGCTCTCCTGCCTGTACGGGATCGGCATGTTCTTCGTCGGAGTGGTCTACGTGGTCGTCGTGATCCTGGCCATCGTGAAGGCACTGTCCGGTGAGCGGCTGATCTTCCCGGGGCTCTCCCGCTATGCGGACCGGGGCTGACGCCTCCGCTTCGCGGCGGCCACGGGCCTCGCTCGCTCCTCTGGCGCTGGCGGCGTTCGTCGGCCTCGCCGCGGGGGATGCGCTGCGCCCGACGAACGACCAGAACGGGACGCGGGCCGCCCTGGCGGTCATCGACGGGTATCGCGCGACCGTCTCCCCCGTTTTCGCGCGGACGCGGCTCGTCCGATGCCGGTTCACCCCGACGTGCTCCCAATACGGCCGGGAGGCGATCGCGCGATTCGGCTGGACCCGCGGAGGAGCGATGACGGCCGCCCGTATCCTGCGGTGCCACCCGTTCGCCCGCGGCGGCTACGACCCGGTGCCAGCGCCCGGGAACGGTTCAGCGTTGAGCGTTCAGCGTTAAGCGTTCGACCCCAACTCTGGACGCTCGACGCTCAACCTCATCGTTCACGGACACGTCGGGAACGCCGCCGTGTCCTGGATCGGCTGAAACGCGGTGTTCAACGGGTTCGTGTACACCTTGACGGTCCCGTTCAGCATGTCGGTCACGGTCATGGTGACCGCCACGTTGGTCAGGCCGCCGGCGAAGACCCAGTACTTCTGGTTGAACCCGCAGCCGTTCAAGACCTTGACCACCATCTCGACGTTCTGCGAGCTGAAGAACCAGAACTGGCCCGTGTCGCTGCTGCCCGGAATCGCGGTGCCGGTGCCCGATCCCGTCGCGCTCTGCCAGGTCGCCGTGACCTTGAAACGCCCGCCGTTCAAGCAGAGGCTGTTCGCGTCCGGTGTGCAGGGGCCGGAGCCGAGAAAGCCCGCGCTCTGTCTCTGGCCGAGCACGACGTTGGAGTCGCTCGATCGCAGATCGGTGACCGTCGCCGCCGCGAGGATCCCGCCGGAGGAAATGGCGGTGCCCTCACGGACCCCGACGGTGACCTGAAGCGTGTCGTCCAGGGCGACTCCCGAAAAGGGATTCCCGATCCTCAACAGCGATTTGGGCGCGACCGTGTACGACGTCGCCGAAAGGACGGCCGTGCTCGGCGACTGCACCACCTTGACGTCGACCGGCAGCGGAACGGCCGACGTGTTGACCAGATCGAGAGCGGTCGCGAAGCTGGCATCGCCCGAATGCAGCCCGAAGAGCCTCAGAACGTTCACGGTGTCGTTGGCGGAAGCGCGTGCTCCCATCGACTCGGAGGACGGCGTCGCACCGTACGTCCCGCCTGCCGTCCCCGCCACGCTCGAGAGATACTTGTGCGCCGTCCCCATGATGGCGACGTCGGACGTCCACTCGATGGCGCCGAAGTTTCCGTCGCCGGCGGGCAGGGTGGCGGCCGTCACGTCTCCGAAAAACTTCGTTTCATGGGGAAAGAGAACGATGGGAGCCGAGTTGACGGCGGCGCCCGCGGGCGCCCCACTGCCTGTCGCCGGGTGAAAGGTCAGAGTGACGTGCGCCTGCGCGGAGGCCTCCGGATTGAACAGCCAGACATCGGTCCGGATCTGCCCGTTTCCGGCCGCCGGTCCCCGTCCGGCGATCGGAAACCAGCCATTGGCGGAGGCAGGCGAATAGGCCGCGTCCGCATTCGCGGCGGCCAGAAGAAACAGAACGGACAGGACAAGGCCCGAAAAGGTGCGACGCGCCATGGGGACCTCCCGTTGAGGAATGGACGCGCGGGAGGAAGGAAGAGTTTACGAGGCCGGGAATCGGGAAACGGGAAACGGGAATCGAAAGAAAGCGCGGCGGAAAGAAAGGAAGCGACCTCTGGCATCGACTGCGACGGGAGAGTGGAAGAATGGATTGAGAAGGGATCCAGAGTCCAATCGATTACCGATTACCGATTCCCGACTTCTCCCGTTTCCCGTCTTATGGTGCCGTCGGCCGGACTCGAACCGGCATGGGTTACCCCATACGCCCCTCAAACGTACGTGTCTACCAATTCCACCACGACGGCACGAAGGGTCACTTGCCCGAGGGTTTTGCGGGAGCCGCGGGAGCGGGAGCCGCCGGAGCGGGAGCGGCGGGAGCCGGGGCTGCGGCGGCCGGGTTCACCGGCGCCGGGCCCGGCGCCTTCTGGGACGTCGCGGCCTTCGCGGGTACGGCCGACATCACGGAGCTTCGCCGGTTGCGCTCCAGGATCGTCAGAAGCAGAGAAAGAACGATGAAGCCGATGAATGCGCCGGTCGTCAGCTTGTGCAGCAGAGTCGTGGCGCCGCGCGCCCCGAACGCCGTCTGGGTCCCGCCGCCGCCGAAAGCGCCCGCGATGTCCGCGCCCTTCCCCTGCTGGACGAGAACGACCAGGATCAGGAAGAAGCAGATGAAGATGTACACGACGACAGCAACGGCGTATGCGATACCCACGGTGCCTCCCGGCGAAAAGGGGACGAATCTTACGTGCCGGGGCTCCGGTCGTCAAGACAGCCGGCGATCGAGGCGAAGCCGCCGGGATCGAGACTCGCCCCGCCGATCAGGAATCCGTCCATGCCGGAGCCCTCCAGGAGTGCCCGCGCGTTTCCGGGGTTCACGGAACCGCCGTAGAGGATCCGGACGGCCTGCCTGCCGGTGAGCAGCCCCTGCAGGATCTCGCGGGCCTGCGCGGCGTCGGCCGGCGTCGCGGCCCGGCCGGTCCCGATCGCCCACACGGGCTCGTACGCGATGACGAGAGGACCACCCGCGTCGTGCTCCAGCGTCGCCACCTGGCTCGCGAGAACCTGCTCCTCGCGGCCGGTGATTCTTTCCTCCTCCGTCTCCCCGAGGCAGTAGATCGGCAGAAGTCCCGCCTCCCGGACGCGCGCGATCTTTGCCGCGAGCGTCGGAGGGTGTTCTCCGAACCGGTGCCGGCGCTCGGAGTGCCCGACGAGGACATACCGGCATCCCGCCTCGGCGAGCATCTTTGCGGAGATCTCTCCCGTGAACGCGCCCTCGCGGTGAGAGGAGACGTTCTGGGCGGCGAGCGCCCACCGTCCCTCCGGATCCCGGGTTTCCTCGAGCGCCGTGAACGGCGGCGCGATCACGAGCTCGACGTCGCCGCTCGAGACGCCGATCCTCTCGCCCAGCACTCGCGCGTACAGCCGCGCCTGCGCGCGGGTCGAGTTCATTTTCCAGTTCGCGACGAAGAGGCGCTTCATCCGCGCATCCCGGCCGAACGATGGCGCGCTCAACCTTCGAGCGCCTCGATGCCGGGGAGGGTCTTGTTCGTCAGGTACTCGAGAGAGGCGCCGCCGCCGGTGGACACGTGGCCGAAGCGGTCGGCGACTCCGGCGAGGTTCGCTGCGGCCACGCTCTCTCCTCCGCCGACGACCGTGAAGGCGTCCGACTCCGCAAGCAGCATTGCCAGGGCCCGGGTGCCGCGGTCGAAGGGGGGCTTTTCGAAGACGCCCATCGGGCCGTTCCAGAAAATCGTCCTCACCGGCTCGAGCAGCCGCTCGAACTGCTCGAGGGTCTTCTGGCCGACGTCGAGCGCCATCTGGTCCGCCGGGATCGACGCGATGCCGACCGTCCTCGCATGGGCGCCGTCGTCGGGGGACTTCGCGACGATGAAGTCGGACGGGATCGCGATCGTTTTGCCTTCGCGCTTGCACGTGTCGAGGATCTCGCGCGCCAGCGGGACCTTGTCCTCCTCGAGGAGAGACCGGCCGACATTCAACCCGATCGCGCGAACGAAGTGGTTCGCCATGCCGCCGCCGATTAAGAGGGCGTCCGCGCTTTCCGCGAGCGTCCGCAGGGTGTCGATCTTTCCGGAGATCTTCGCCCCCCCGAGGATCGCCGCGAAGGGCCGCTCCGGGTTCAGCAGTCGGGAGAGGGCCGCGACCTCTTTTTCGACGAGAAGGCCGGCGGCCCGTTCGCGCAGGATCCCGGGAACTCCGACCACGGATGCGTGGGCGCGATGAGCGGCGCCGAAGGCATCGTCGACGTAGACGTCCGCGAGCGCCGCGAGCCCCCGGGCGAACTCGGGGTCGTTCGCCTCCTCTCCCGCGTGGAAGCGGAGATTCTCGAGCAGCAGCACCTCGCCCTGCTCAAGCGCCGCGCTCAGAGACTCGATCTCGGGTCCGACGCAGTCGCCGGCAAAGCGGACCGGCCGGCCGAGGAGGGAGGCGAACTCCGCGGCGACGGGCGCGAGCGACAGCTTCGGGGAGAACTTGCCTTTCGGTTTGCCCAGATGCGAGGCGCAGATCACCCGCGCGCCGGCGTCGATGGCCATCCGAACGGTGGGAAGCGTTTCCGCGATCCGCGTCGCGTCCGTCACCCTCCCGTCTTCGAGAGGAACGTTGAAATCGACGCGAAGGAACACCCGCCGCCCGGACAGCGCGAGTTCGCGGATCCCTTTCATGACGAGCGGGATCTTAACCGCGACACATAGAATGGGAAGGAGATGAAAAAGCTCCTGTGGCTGTGCGCCGGGCTGCTCCTCTGGGCCTCGGCGACGGCGGAGGATCTGCGAGTTTCGCGCGGCGCCGGCGGCGCGGTGGCCTCCGAGGAAGAGATCGCCGCACGCGTCGGCATCGAGATCCTGAAAAAGGGGGGCAACGCCACGGACGCCGCGGTCGCGGTGTCGTTTGCGCTCGCCGTCACATGGCCCGAAGCCGGCAACCTCGGCGGAGGCGGGTTCTGGCTGTCGCGAGACCCGTCGGGAAAGATCCTCGTGGTCGACTACCGGGAGGTCGCTCCCCGGGAGGCCCGCCGCGACCTGTACATCCGCCCGAACGCCCGGGGAGTGGTGCCGTCCGCCGCCGAGGGGCCTCTGGCGACCGGCGTTCCCGGAACGGTCGCCGGACTCGCCCTCGCGCACCGGCGCGGCGGCCGTTTGCGATGGCGGGACCTCGTCGAGCCCGCGATCCGTCTCGCGCGGGACGGTTTCGTCATGACGGAGAACACGTCCGCCTCGATCGCCTGGAACAGGGAGCGTCTCCTTCGCGACCCGGAGACCGCCCGGGTTTTCCTGCCGGGCGGAGCGGCGCCCGCTCCCGGATCGACGTTCCGGCAGCCCGATCTCGCGGCGACCCTGACGGCGATCCGCGACCGCGGCGAGGACGGCTTCTACCGGGGAAGCGTCGCGCGCTCGATCGAGGAAGGCCAGCGGCGGCAGGGCGGACTGATCAGCCGCGGCGATCTCGCGCGGTACGAGGCGAAGACGCGCCCGCCGGTCCGCTTCCGTTTCGCGAATTCGGACGTGCTCACGACACCGGCGCCCTCTTCGGGGCCCGCGCTGGCGGAGATGGTTCTTCTGGCGACCCTCGTCGGGCCGGACAAGCTCCGCGCCCGCGACGTGTCCTCGGCCCATTGGGCAGCGGAGATCGAAAAGCGGGCGTTCCGCGACCGCAACCGATATCTCGGCGACCCGTCGTTCGGCGGAGTGCGCCAGAACCTTTTCACCGACATAACCCGGCTCCGGGCCATCGCGGCGACGATCCGGCCGGACCGCGCGACGGCGACGGAAAATCTTCGCGGAGCGGAATCGGACAAGCCCAGCACGACGCACTTCTCGATCGTCGATGCGGCGGGGGGCGCCGTGTCGGTGACGACGACCCTGAACGATTCGTTCGGCAACGCGCGGGTCGCCCCCGGCCTCGGCTTTCTCTGGAACGACGAGATGGACGACTTCGCCACGCGGCCCGGCCAGAAGAACATGTACGGCCTCGTGCAGGGGAAAGTGAACGCCGTCGCGCCCGGCAAGCGCATGCTCTCCGCGATGTGCCCGATCATCGTCGTGTCGCAAGGAAGGGTCGCGTTCGTCTGGGGCACTCCGGGCGGCTCGACGATCCCGACGACGAACTTCCAGGTGCTGCTCGGAATCCTTCTGCGCAACGAGACCCTCGAGACGGCCATCGCCGCGCCACGGTTCCACCAGCAGGACCTGCCCGACACCGTCCAGTACGAGCGAGGACGGTTCGGGCCGGACTGGATCGAAGGTCTGCGGGGGCTCGGCCACACCGTCGTCGAGCGGGACGACGGCATCTACAAGTCGGGGTTGATGGGCCGCGTACACGGCATCGCCCGCAATCCCGACGGATCGTGGACGGCGGTCGCCGATCCCCGCCGGAGCGGCGCGGGCCTCGTCGTCCGCCCAGCGGGCGCCAGCCTCGTCGTCCGCCCAGCGGGCGCGAGCCCAGTCATCCGGCCGACTCCGTGACGCCTCCGGCGGGAGATCCTTCGAGCCGGCCGCCAGGGAGCAGCGCGGGGCCCGGCACGGGCGCGGCGCTTCTTCGGCCGCTCTACCGCGAGGGGCGAACCCTGAGGATGCTGGACCAGCGTCTGCTGCCGGGCGAGGAAGTCTGGATGACTCTCGAGGATCCCGCCGCGATTGCGCGCGCGATCCGGGACATGGCGGTCCGCGGGGCGCCGGCGATCGGCGTGGCCGCGGCCTACGGAGCCGCCTTCTTCCTCCGGGAGCCGGGGGCGGCGGGCTCTCCGCGCGACCGTTTCGAGGCGGCTCGGGCGCTGCTGGCGGCCAGCCGGCCGACAGCCGTCAATCTGTTCGCGGCCCTGGAGCGCCTCGGCGCGCGCTTCGAGTCGCTCGCCGGCGCGTCCGCGCCCGAGATCGAGGCCGGTCTCGTCGCCGAAGCGGACGCGGTCGCGGAAGAGGACATCGCCTCGTGTCTTCGAATCGGGGAGTACGGCGCGGCGCTGCTGACGGGAGGCACCACCGTGCTGACCCACTGCAACGCCGGGGCCCTCGCGACGGCGGGGTACGGGACCGCGCTCGGCGTCATCCGCGGGGCGGTGGCGGAGGGCAAGGCCATTCGCGTGCTCGCCGACGAGACGCGGCCCTTCCTTCAGGGCGCGCGCCTGACCGCCTGGGAGCTCGCCCGGGACGGGATCCCGGTCGAGATCCTGACGGACAGCATGGCGGGACACTTTCTCTCGAAGGGCGAGATCTCCGCGGTCATCGTCGGCGCGGATCGCATCGCCGCCAACGGAGACACCGCGAACAAGATCGGCACGTACTCGCTCGCCGTGCTCGCGAGGGAAAGCGGCGTGCCGCTCTACGTCGCCGCTCCCGCGACGACCCTCGACCTCGCCTGCCCGGCCGGCGCTTCGATCCCGATCGAGGAAAGAACGTCCGCGGAAGTCCTTTCGATCGGAGGGCACCGGATCGCCCCGGAGGGAATCGTCGCGCGGCACGTCGCGTTCGACGTCACGCCGGCCCGCTACATCACCGCCATCGTCACCGACGAGGGGATCTGCCGTCCGCCCTACGGGGAGAGTCTCGCGGACGCCGTCGAAAGGGCGAAGAAAAGACGGGAGTCGGGAATCGGACTGACAACTGATAGCTGATAACTGTTAACTGGCAACTCCCCCTTGCTCATCCTCGGCATCGAAACCTCCTGCGACGAGACGTCGGTCGCCTTGATCGAGGACTCCGGCCGGCTCCTCTCCAACGTGATCGCATCGTCGGCGGAGGCGCACGCTCTCTACGGGGGCGTCGTGCCGGAGGTTGCGGCGAGGGCGCACCTCGAAAACCTGCCGGGAACCTTCGAGAAGGCGCTCGAGATTGCGGGCGCGGAGCTCTCGCACGTCTCGCTCGTGGGGGCGACGGCCGGGCCGGGCCTGATCGGCGCGCTTCTCGTCGGCCTCTCGGCGGCGAAGGCGCTGGCCTTCGCGCGAGGCCTTCCGCTCGTCACCGTCAATCACCTGGAGGGGCACCTCTTCTCTCCGTTTCTCCGCGCGGGCGGCGAACCGGCGCGCTCCGTGCGATACCCCTTTCACGGCCTCGTCGTCTCGGGAGGGCATGCGGAGCTCGTGCGGGTCGAGGAGGGACGGATCTTTCCGATCGCCCGGACCCGCGACGACGCGCCCGGGGAGGCGTTCGACAAGGTCGCGCGGCGGGCCGGGCTCGGTTACCCGGGCGGCCCGGTCATCGACTCGATCGCCGGCCGGGGCGACGGCGGCCGCTTCCCGCTTCCCGTCGGCCGGCCCGGGGACGGAACCGACGACTTCTCCTTTTCGGGCCTGAAGACCGCGATGCTGCGGGAGTTCGAGAAGCGGGGCGTGACGGGGGACAAGGTGGATCCGGACGCTCTCGCCCCCGATCTCGTCGATCTCTTTGCGTCGTTCCAGCGGGCGATCGTGACAGCCCTGCTCGAACGCGTCGAAACCCTGCACGCACGCGAAGGGATCTCGACGCTGGCGCTCTCCGGCGGCGTGGCGGCAAACTCCGAGCTGCGCGCGACTCTTTCCGGCTGGGGAGACGAGCGGGGCGTCGAGGTCCTCCTCCCGGACCGGGCGCTCACCTCGGACAACGCGGCCATGATCGCGTGGGCCGCCGCGCTGCGTTTCCGGCGGGAGGGTCCGATCGCATTCCGCGACGCCAACGCCCGCTCCCGGTGGCCGCTCGGAGAGCCCGCCGCCTGAGCATCTTCGGCCGACGCTCGACGCTCAACGCTCGACGCTCAACCCGTTAGACTCACCCTCCCAGTGCCCGACCCCAGCCGCATCCGCAACTTCTCGATCGTCGCCCACATCGACCACGGGAAGACGACGCTCTCCGACCGCATCCTCCAGCGGTGCGGCGCGGTCTCCGCCCGGGAAATGCACGAACAGATGCTCGACGACATGGAGCTCGAGCAGGAGCGCGGCATCACGATCAAGGCGCGGTCGGTCACCCTCCGGTACCTCGCGAAGGACGGCCTCGAGTACACGCTCAATCTGATCGACACGCCCGGGCACGTCGATTTTTCCTATGAGGTATCGCGCTCGCTGGCGGCCTGCGAGGGCGCCGTGCTGGTCGTCGATGCCACGCAGGGCGTCGAAGCCCAGACGCTGGCAAACGCCTATCTCGCCATTCACAACAACCTGGTGATCGTGCCCGTCATCAACAAGATCGACTTGCCGTCGGCCGAGCCGGAGCGCGCGCTCGAGCAGATCGAGCAGGTCGTCGGCATCCCGGCGGACGACGCGATCCTGACGTCGGCCAAGCAGGGTATCGGCATCGAGGAGCTGCTCGAGCGCATCGTCCGGGACGTGCCGCCGCCGCGCGGGAACCCGGACGCCCCCTTGAAGGCGCTGCTCTTCGATTCCTGGTATGACCCGTACCGCGGCGTCACCTCTCTCGTGCGAATCATCGACGGCAAGCTCGAGCCTCGCATGAAGATCCGCGCGATCGGCACGGGCCTGGAGGCAGAGGTCGAAGAGGTCGGCGTCTTCCGCCCGGAGCGCGAGACCGTGCCGCGGCTGTCCGTGGGGGAGGTCGGATCGTTCTGGGCGAACATCAAGGACCTCCACTGGACGCGGATCGGCGACACGATCACCGAGGTGAACCGGCCGACCGCCGAGGCGCTCGAAGGGTTCGCGGAAGCGAAGCCGATGGTTTTTGCGGGACTCTTCCCGACCGACGCCGACGACTACGGAAACCTCCGCGACGCCATGGACAAGCTGCGTTTGAACGACGCCTCGTTCACGTTCGAGCCGGAAAACTCGACGGCCCTGGGGTTCGGGTTTCGGTGCGGGTTCCTCGGACTTCTGCACATGGAGATCGTGCAGGAGCGGCTCGAGAGGGAGTTCGATCTGGATCTCATCACGACCGCCCCCGGAGTCAGCTACCGCGTCATCACCACGGCGGGCGAGATTCTCGAAGTCGCGAACCCGAATCACCTGCCGCCGCCCAACCACATCGAGAAGATGGAGGAGCCCTACATCTCTTCGACGATCATCACGCGGGACGACTTTCTCGGCGGCCTCCTCAAGCTGTCGGAGGACCGGCGGGGCGTACAGAAGTCGCTCGAGTACCTCTCGTCGAACCGCGTCGTCCTGACGTACGAGTTTCCCTTGAACGAAGTGGTGCTCGACTTCTACGACAAGTTGAAGTCGATCTCCAAGGGCTACGCCTCGTTCGACTACGAGTTCATCGGCTATCGCGAGGGCGACCTCGTGAAGCTCGACATTCTGGTGAACGGGGAGCCGGTGGACGCCCTGTCGCTCATCGTCCACCGGGAAGAATCGGCGCCGAAGGGCCGCCTCCTGGCGGCAAAGATGAAAGAAATCATCCCGAGGCAGATGTTCGAAGTGATCATCCAGGCGGCCATCGGCTCGAAGATCATCGCGCGGGAGACGGTTTCGGCGATTCGGAAGAACGTAATCGCCAAGTGTTACGGCGGCGACATCACTCGAAAGCGCAAGCTCCTCGAGAAACAGAAAGAGGGAAAGAAACGGATGAAGAGGGTCGGGCGGGTGGACATCCCGCAGGAAGCCTTCCTCGCCGTTCTCAAAGTCGAATGAAAACGACCACCGCCGAACCGGCAGCCCCCGCTCCGAAAAGCACCACGCCCGCCCACTCCGCGGGACGCGAATGGTACGAGTCTCTTCTCGTCGCCGGGATCTTCGTTCTGTTCGTTCGCACCTTCATCGTGCAGACCTACCAGGTGCCCACGGGCTCCATGGAGCGGACGATCCTGGTCGGCGACCATTTGCTGGTCAACAAGTTCGCCTTCGCGCCGCGCCTGCCTCTCTTCGCGCACTGGATGCCGTACCGTGACGTCCACCGGGGCGACATCATCGTCTTCAAGAAGCCCGGCGACGACCGCAACGACAACAACGTCCTGGTCAAGCGCGCGGTGGGAGCCCCGAACGACCTTCTCCAGGTTCGCGACAAAGCGCTTTACATCAACGGCCGGCCGGCCGACGGCCCCCAGGTCCAGCACATCGACCCGGAGCTCTACGCGGCGGGCGACCCCCGCGTGGCGGAGTCGAGCGTGTTGCGCGACCAGTTCGGCCCGTACCGCGTGCCCTCCGACTCGTTCTTCGGCATGGGCGACAACCGCGACAACTCTCTGGACAGCCGCTTCTGGGGGCCCATCCCCCGCCAGAACATCTTCGGACGCCCCTTTCTGCTGTACTGGTCCTACGAGGCCGAGCCCAACTCCCACATCTGGCGCGGGCCCCTCGACAAGATCCGGCAGCTCGGGAGTGTCGCCTTCCACTTCTTCTCGCGGACCCGATGGGACCGGATGTTCCGGCTGGTGCGCTGACGGATCGGGCCTCCCCGGTGGACGCGGCTCCCGAGAGCCGCCGGGCCCTGTCTCCGTTCCGGGAGTACGCGGAAGTCGTCCTGGTCGCCGTCGTGTTCGCGCTGTTCGTCCGGACCTTCCTCGTCCAGGCGTTCGTCGTCCCGACGCCCTCCATGGAAAACACGGTTCTCGTCGGCGACCACCTCGTGGTCAACAAATTCATTTTCGCCCCGCATCGGTGGGGGCTGTTCCTTCCGTACCGCGACCTGCGGCGTGGCGACGTGTTCGTCTTCAAATTCCCGGAGGACCCGCAGCGCGATTTCATCAAGCGGGCCGTCGCGCTGCCGGGGGAGGTCCTCGAGATCCGGGACAAGGTCGTCTTCGTCAACGGCGAGAAACAGGCGGACCCGCGGGCGATCCACGCGGAGAGCCGAATCTGGCAGGACGATCGCGAGCTTCCGGAGGCCCTGCGGCGCCGCGATCAGCTCGCGGCGACCCGGATCGCCGCCGGCACCTGCTTCGCCATGGGAGACAACCGGGACAGCTCCTACGACAGCCGTTTCTGGGGAGCCGTGCCCGCGTCGAACGTGAAAGGCCGCGCGCTGTTCATCTACTGGTCCTTCGCCCCTCCGACCCTGCCGCGAGGGGCGGGCCCCGGCGGCCGGATGAAGGACATCTTCGAACGGACGCGTTGGACGAGGACGTTACTCGCGGTCCGGTGAGCGGGAGCCGAGCGACCAACGGGAGCCAGACGGCCGCGGTACTCCGCGGTCAACTAGATCGGGATCGGGAAACGGAAACGGGAAACGCCACCCTCGAGTATTCCCTTCCTGATCTTTCCTTCGCCGCCATTTCGACCGTCGTCTTTCGTCCCCCGCCCCTTCCTTTTCGCCTCGAACGAGGCCCGTGGCCCCCCCTTTTCCGGGCGTCCTGCTAGAATTGACTCGAATCTCCCAGGAGGACACATGCGGGGAACGCGCCGGGTGCGCGGGGCGGCTACATTAGGCTGCATCGTCTGGCTCGCGATCTGCGGGCTGATCGGCTACGTTTTGTACAAGGTCGTGCCGGTCAAGGTCAGCACCTCGGCGTTCGCGGATTTCCTCCAGGAGGAAGCGTCCTTCGGGTCCATCAAGAGTCCCGCCCAGCTCCAGGCCGAGATCCTGGCCAAGGCCAAGGAGATGGACATTCCGGTGACCCGGGACAACATGAGTGTGAAGCGAACCCGGGAGTCGATCACGGTCGAAGCGCATTACGAGATCACGATCGATTTCTTCAATGGGGCCTACAAGTACGTCTGGAAGTTCGACCCCGTCTTCGCCCGGCCCATCTTCAACGTCTGAGGACCGAGCCGCCGCCCGTGAAAAGCGGCGGCGGGCGGCCTCGCGCGGCCTGTCGATCGCGGAAGTCTCGCGCCGGACGGGGATCCCGGCCTCGACCCTGCGCTACTACGAGCGCGAGATGCCGGCGCTCTTCCTGCTTCGGAAGACTCCCGGCGGACACCGGCGGTACGGGGAAAAAGACGTCGCGCGGTTCACCGCCATCCGACGTCTGACCGGGGAGGAAGCCCTCCCGCTTTCTGAGATCCGGCGCGTTCTGTCTTCGAGCGGGGATCACGAGCCCCTGCGGGAGGAGGTTGCGCGGCTGCGCGCGGCCTTGCAGGAAGAGGGCTGGACGGTCGCGGAGCTCTCCCGCCGGGTCGCCGTCCTCGAGGCCAGTCTGGCCAGACTTTCGGAAAAGAAGCGCTGGTTCGAGAAGAAATAGGCTCTGTCCCGAGTTATGAGTCTTCAGTTCCGGGGCGAAGGCCTCGGAACGGTCGAGGCCTCGGGACTGAAAACTGAAAACTGACACTGACAACTCCAGACCAGAGGAGCCCTCATGCGTAGATGGAAAACGCTTCTGCTCGCCCTCGCGGGCGCCGCCGCCCTGTCCGCCGTGTCGCCTGCCCTCTCCATCGGAGCCCCCGCTCCCGGTTTTTCCCTGACCACCCTGGACGGCAAGCCGATGGTTCTCGCCGATGCCCTGAAGACCCACAAGGCCGTCGTCGTCCTCTTCGTCGCCACGAAGTGTCCGTACTCTAACGCGTACAACGTCCGGATGAAGCAGATGGCGGAGGCCTACGACAAGCAGGGCGTTCTCTTCGTCGGGATCAACAGCAACAGCTCCGAGCCCGAAGCCGAGGCGCGCGAGCACGCGCGCAAACACGGCCACACCTTCCCGATCGTCAAGGACCCGGGCAACAAGATCGCCGACTTCTACGACGCCAAGCGCACTCCCGAGGCGTTCGTCGTGACGCCCGACGGGAACGTGCGGTACCACGGCCGCATCGACGACAACTCCGAAGACGCGGCGAAGGTGACGTCTCCGGATCTCAAGAACGCGCTCGACGCCCTCCTGGCGGGGCGCCCGATCCAGAGCGCGGAAACCAAGGCCTTCGGTTGCACCATCAAGCGCGTCTGAAGGGGCTTCGGCGGGCGGCGGCGATCGCGTTCGCTGCCGCCTTCCTCCTTCTCCCGTCCGGCGGCGGGGCCGCGGAACCATCCCCGCGCATCGCGGGCGAGCTCGACGCCGCGGGCTTCCGCGACCTGCTCGCTCGCCAGAAGGGCAGCGTCGTGCTCGTGAACTTCTGGGCGACCTGGTGCGTCCCGTGCCGGGAGGAATTTCCCGATCTCGTCCGCCTGCAGCGAGAGCTGGCGCCTCGCGGCTTCAAGGTCGTGGGCGTCTCGACGGATTTCGGGAGCCAGCGCGGCGCCCTCGACCAGTTCCTCGACGAGATGAAGCCCGGCTTTCCGAACTACTGGAAGAAGGGCGGAAACGAGCAGGCGTTCATTGAGAGTGTCGACCGCGACTGGGGCGGGGAGCTTCCGTTTTCCGTGCTCTACGCCCGCGACGGCACTCGGGTGAAGTCCCTGTCGGGCAAGCGCCGCTACGCCGATTACCGCCGGGAGGTCCTGGCGGCCTTGAGCGGGAGACGTTGAGCGTTGAGCGCGATACGAAGGTTTGCCGCCCCGGCCGAAGACCCTACCGCCTGACTCCACCGCCGCGCCGGGGGTCTCTCCGGGTTCCGTCCAGTCCCCAGACCCTTCCGGTATCGGCCGCGCACAGGAGAAGCAGCAGGAGCAGAGCGAACTTCGTGGTCAGTCCGGCGGTGATCCACTTCTCCCAGGATGTGCCGGGGCCGGGGTACGACTGCCCGAGGAGAATCGAGACCATGAGGAGAGATCCGCAGGCGGTCGCCGCCCGGGTCCACAGGCCGAGGACGAGGGAGATCCCGAGCGCGAGCTCTCCCGCCGCCACGATCCAGGCGAAAACGCCGGCGTTCGGCAGGACGACGTTCTGAAGGACGCCGCGCCAGAAAGGCCACGACTCCTTTATCATGCCGGAGGCCGACTTCGCGAACCCACCGTGCACGAACGCTCCGAGGATCTTGCCGAGTCCTTCGGCGATGAAAATTACTCCGGTAGCGATCCGCACGACGGCGGCGAGACGGGCCGACGAGCTCATACCCGGAGTTTAGCCGACGCGTTCCGCGAGACGGAACGGTTCGAGAGATGTCGTGTGTCGGCTTCTCGGCGCGGTCGTGGCCGGCCCTCTCCCTCGACCCCTCGCGGGGCTGTCCGACGCGAGCACGTCCCGACAACGCGATGACCGCCCCGGATGACGCGCAGTCCTCTTCCAGTGACAGCGGGAACGCGGGTCCTCGTGGTTCTCTCGACATTGGAGATGGTTCATTTGGATCACAATTTGCTACAGTGGAGTACGACATCCGAACACTTTTGAAAGGGACCTCATGAGAAATGCGCGTTCGCGGAGTGCGATTCTGGGCGCTTTCGCTCTTTGCGCCCTGCCTCTTCGAGCTGCCTCAGAGCCAGCGCGGGCGCCGATCGCGCGGCGGGCCGTTTCCGCGCCGGGGCGACTGACACCGCAGGCGGCGCAGGCGACCACCGCTTTTTCGACCGAGGTCCCCCTGGTCGCACACATCAACGCGACAGCCGCCGTCGACACCCTCGTCCTGTCGGCCGGGCATCCGTTCACGATCACGCTGACGGCCCGCGATCCCCGAACGGGAACGACCGGAACGGGTCTGGCCATCCCCGAGAACGACATCTTCGGCTTTTTCAGCATCCCGGCGATCACGGGCAACTCGAGCAACCCCGAGGTCTTCATCAAGATCATCGACGGACGCGCGTTGAACAACGCGTACTGGGTGTTCTACAACGGGCTCACCGATCTCGAGTACACGCTCACGGTCCGCGAGAACGCGACCGGCCGCACGAAGGTGTACCTGAAGCCGGCGGGCAACACGGCCTGCGGCGCTCAGGACACCTCCGCCTTTCCCGTGACCGCCGCCTCGCTGGCGGCCGAAAAGCTGCCGCTCGACCTCGACGCCCTGAACGTGCCGTCGCGCACGAGCGTCCTTCGCACGTCCGTAGACTTCACGAATACGACGAACGTCGCGATCACCGTCGAATATCAATACTCCTACACGTGCGTCGCCGCGGCCTGCAGCCCCGTCGGTCTGTTCACTCGAACGTCCCTCCAGACGTTCGTTCTGAACGCCCTCGACTCGAGACATTTCGACGACTTCGTCGCGAGCCTCGCGGCCCCCCCTTCACTCCTGGCGGCGGGAGCGGAGCAGGGCTCTTACGGAACCCTGCTCGTGACGTTTCGCGGCGTGCCGAGCGCGCAGGGCTCCGAGGCCACGGTCCAGGCGCGAACCTACTCGCGGGTCGTGGAGTCGGATCCGCTGAAGGGGACGGTCGGTTTCACGACGCCGGCCTCGCTCTTCGGCGAAGCCGCGACGTCCGTTCTCGTCGGCACCGCGAGGGACACGCGCGGAGCGCCGGGAGTCGAGGGGACGCTCTCCTCCAACGTCGGGATTCGAAACAGCGACGTCAACGGATCGCGCTTCCCGGGGACCGACCGGTCCGTGACCGTGGACCTGACGTTCTACAACACGGCCACCGGCCAGCGGGTGGGGGGATCGGTTCCCCTGGCAGGACTGCGGCCCGGGGAGGTCCGCGAAGTCACCGACATCTGGACGGCGGGCGGCATTCCCTCTTCGGTCCACACGGTCGTCGTCTTCGCCGACATCCGAGGCGCGACGGCGCAGTCCGCGACCATCGAGGGGTACATCACCATCGACGACGTCAACTCGAAGGACTCCGCCTTTTACGAGTTGAAGTGCGCGGACACGGTCTGCGGGCAGTAGAGACGGGTCGGGAATTGGGAATCGGGAATCGGGAATCGGGAATCGAAGAAAATACCGAATGGCGGCGACCTGAGCGTCGTGGCCGAAAGAGAACTGACAGCTGAGAGCTGACGACTGTCAGCTGCTCGTCGGCCTTCCCGCCCGCGCCCCGATGTCCCGGCGCAGGTGCTTTCCTTCGAACTCGATGACCTCCGCGGCCTCGTAGGCGCGCGCCGCCGCCTCGCCGATCGTCGGGGCGCACGCCGTGACGACCAGGACCCGCCCGCCCGCCGTGACGAGGTGGTCTCCCTCGATCGCCGTGCCCGCGTGGAAGATCTCGATCCCCGCCATCTTCGCGGCCTCGTTGACGCCCCGGATGGGCTTTCCGTGCTCGTAATTGCCCGGGTACCCGGCGGCGCAGAGAACGACCGCGGCGCACGCCTCTGGCTTGATCTCGAGGGCAGGAAACCGGTCGAGCTCCCCGCGGGCCGCGGCCATCAGCAGGCCGGCCAGGTCCGACTGGAGCCGCGGGATGATGACTTCCGTCTCGGGATCCCCGAAGCGGGCGTTGAACTCGAGGATCTTCGGTCCATCGTCCGTCAACATGAGGCCGGCGTAGAGGACGCCGGTAAACGTGCGGCCCTCCGCTTCGAGGCCTTTCAACGCCGGCCAGAGGATTTCCTTCATGACCCGCGACGAGGTCGCCGCATCCAGGATCCCCGCCGGCGAGTGACCGCCCATCCCGCCCGTGTTGGGTCCGCGGTCGCCGTCGTAGACCTTCTTGTAGTCGCGGGCGGTCGGCAGAGGGACGGCGTTCTGCCCGTCGCAGACCGCGAGGAAGGAGGCCTCATTTCCGGAGAGGAACTCCTCGACGAGGATCCGGTCGCCGCCAGCGCCGAAGACCCGCTCCTGGAAGAAGAGCGAGAGCGCCCGTTCCGCGTCTTCCCCGGACTCGACGGTCAGCACCCCCTTGCCGTTCGCCAGGCCGTCCGCCTTGAGAACGCAGGGGTATCCCATCTGACGGATTGCGGCATCGGCCTCGGATTTCGAGGCGCACGCGACGCCCCGGGCCGTGGCGATGCCATGCCGCCGGAAGAACTCCTTCGCGAAGACCTTGGACGTCTCGATCTGGGCGGCCAGGCGGGACGGCCCGAAGAGGGTCATCCCGCGTTTTGAAAACTCGTCCGCGATGCCGAGCGACAGGGGGAGCTCGGGCCCGACCACGGTCAGGTCGAACTGCAGCTTCTCCGCGAGGTCGGCGATCTCGACGATGTTTCCCGAAGAGACGGGAAGGCAGTCGGCCGTCTCGGCGATCCCGGGATTGCCCGGAGCGCAGAAGAGCTCCTCGACGAAAGCGCTCCGGCGCAGACCCCAGCAGAGGGCGTGCTCGCGGCCGCCGCTCCCCACGACGAGAACTTTCATGTGCGCGCATTGTACCGGGGGGTCCGGAAGCGCGGTGCGTCACTTTCGCCGTGTCGATTTTTTTCTTCCCGTGCTCGAACGCGGCCGTTTCGGGCGGCCGGAGACGCGCGACTCGGCTCGCACCCGGCTGGTCGAGGACGAGACCTCGAACCGGTGAAATCGGCCCGTGAAACCGACGGCGGTCTCGAGGGAGTCATGAGGCCCGAGGGTTCCCCCGAAACGGCCCTGGACCCGCGCGGCCACGCGTCCGTCGCGGAGCGCGCGGGCCTCGAAGCGGATCGCACGGCCGTCCCACGTGCCCTGGCCCGCATTGGTGACGCGAACGAGGCAGAGAGTCGCGGTGTCGCTCGAGACGCCGCGGTCCTCGTCGATCCTCAAGGTGAGAGAGGTCCAGTCGGGCGGCTCGAGGGCGGCGGCGCCGTTCGAGCCAGGCGTGTTGCGATCGACGGAAGATCGGCGCGAAAAGAGGAGCGCTCCGTGCGCTGCGGGAGCCTCGCCGGCGCGCAGAAGGGCATCCGGAAGACAGGTACCGAGACCGGCGATCAGACAGAAAAGGCGGAGATAGAGTCCCATTTTCCCTCCTGGACGGTGGAGGGGCCGGGAGAAGTGAGACCCGGAAGGACGCCGGCAGTGTAGCATTCCGGGTCCGGGAGAGACGATGGCGAAAGACTTCAGAAAAGCGCTCGGAGAGGAGATCCTGCTGGCCGACGGCGCCATGGGGACCCTTCTCGTCTCGAGGGGCGCTTCCCCGGAACAGGCCAAGTCGCCGTTGAACGTGACGGATCCCGAGTCGGTCCGCGAGGTGCACGACGATTATCGGGATGCGGGCGCGCGCATTCTGACGACCAACACGTGGGACGCGAACCGGGTCAAGCTCACCGCACACGAGTGGGCCGACTCGCTCGAAAAGATCAACCGCGAAGGTGCGCGCCTCGCCCGCGAGTCGGCAGCCGGCGAAATGGTCTTCGTCGCCGGATCGATGGGTCCGCTCGGCGCACTCGTGAAGCCGTATGGCCGGCTGACCCTCGTCCAGGTCCGGGAGATCTTCGAAGAACAGGCCCGCGCCCTGCTTGAAGGCGGGATCGATCTGATCCTGCTCGAGACCTTCGGGAGCCTGCTCGAGGCGGCCGAGGCTGTGCGCGCCGTGAGGGGTCTCTCGGCAGACGTCCCGATCGTGGCGCAGATGACGTTTCTTTCCGACGGCCGGACGGCCTTCGGCGAGAGCGCCTCGCATGCTCTGTCCACGCTCGCGATGGCGGGCGCGGACGCGGTCGGGATGAACTGCACGCTCGGCCCGCAGGAGACTCACGACGTGTTCGCGCGCCTGTCGCCCTCCGTTACGGTGCCGCTCTGCGCAATGCCGAACGCGGGTTATCCGACCGTCGTGCACGGCCGCAACGTCTATCTCTCCTCCCCCGATTACCTGCGCGACTACGCGACGGCGTTCGTCGAAGCGGGCGCGTCGATCATCGGAGGGTGCTGCGGAACGACTCCCGAACACATCCGCGCGATGGCGAAGGCCGTCAAGGGGCGCCCTCGCGCGACCACCGGCCGCGTGGTCGCCGTCGCCGTGGAGAGACCGGTCGAGAGGCTGGCCGAGCCCGGGATCGAGACCTCCCGGCTCAAGAGAAAGCTCGCAGACGCCGACGAGTTCGTGGTCACCGCGGAAGCGGAGCCACCGAAAGGCGTAGACGTTTCCGCCGCCGTCGAAGGCGCGCGAGTCCTGAAGGCCGGCGGGGTGGACGCCGTCAACGTGACGGACAACCCCATGGCGCGCCTCCGGATGTCATCGATCTCGGTGGCGGCAATCCTCCAGCGCGAGACGGGCCTGGAAGCCGTCGTCCAGATCACGACCCGCGACCGCAACGTGCTGGGGCTCCAGTCCGATCTGCTCGGGGCCGCGGGCTTGGGCCTGAAAGCCATCCTGTGCCTGGGCGGAGACCCGCTCAAGATCGGGGACTACCCGCAGGCGAAACAGGTGTCCGAGGTGGACGTCCTGGGCCTGCTTCGCATGGCTCGCGGACTGAACGGAGGAGCCGATCTCGTGGGCAACGCGATCGGGGCGCCCACCTCGTTCGCCATCGCTTGCGCAGCCAATCCGGCGGCCTCCGATCTCGAGATTGAGTTCTCGAAGCTGCGCGCGAAGATCGAAGCCGGAGCCACGTTCGCCCAGACTCAGCCCGTCTACGACGTCGCGGCGCTCGAACGCTTCCTCGCCCGGCCGGAAGCCCGGGCGATTCCCGTTCTCGTGGGCCTGATTCCCCTGCGCTCGTTGAAGCAGACCCTCTTCTTCGCCAACGAGGTGCCGGGCATCGTGGTCCCGGACGCGATTCAGGACCGCATGCGGGCCGCGTCGGAGAAGGGCCCCGATCACGAGAAGGCCGAAGGTCTCGCGATCGCCCGCGAGCTCGCCCAGGCGATCGCCGGGGTCGCCCGGGGCATCCACATCATGCCGATGGGCAAGTACGCCGTCGTCGGGGAGATCCTCCAGGCCGTTTCGATGCCCTCCAAGACGGCGCGGCGCTAGGAGACTCCTGGAATTCCCGGAAATTCGGAAGGTTCGGTGATTGCTTCCCTTACTGAGTTGGAGGTGCGTATGAAGGGTCTTTCGCGGTTTTCCACCGCTCTCGCTCTGCTGCTCGCGGCCGCGGCCGCGCAGGCCGGGACTCAGGGGCGCGTCTCGGGCCGGGTGACCGACTCGGCCGGCAACCCCGTCGAAGGCGTCACCATCACGATCACGACACCCGCCATCAAGAACTTCAAGATGACAGCCAAGACGTCCTCGGATGGCCGCTACGGATCGATCGTGAACGACGCCACGATGATGTACCACGTCCGGTTCGAGAAAGAGGGCTTCGTTCCCGCCGATACCGACAAGAAGTTCTCGACCGTCGACATCACGACTCTCGATCAGAAGCTGCTCAAGACGTCCGAGGCCCCGGCCGGGAAGGGGGCGGCCGCTCCCGCGGCGCAGGCTCCGTCTTCGAACGATCAGGCCACTCTTTCCTACAACGCGGCGGTGGACCTTCTGAACTCCGGCGACAAGGCGGGAGCGGAAGCCAAGTTCAGGGAAGCGGTGGGGAAGAACGCGGACCTGCCGCAGGGCTGGCAGGCGTTGACCACTCTCGCCTACGAGAAGAAGGACTGGGCCCACGTCATTGAGTACGGTCAGAAGGCGACGGATCTGGATCCGACGATGACGTCGCTCTATGGGCTCATCGCGGACGCCGCGAACAAGTCGGGAGACAAGAAGACGGCCGCGGACATGCGGAAGAAATTCGAAGAGGCGAATCCGGACACGCCCGAGATGCTCTACAACAAGGGGATCGACGCGTACAACAAGAAGAAGTCCAAGGACGCCGAGGACCTGCTGTCGAAGGCGGTCGAGGCCAAGCCCGATTTCGCGCTGGCGCACTACTACCTGGCGCTGTCCGCGATGAACAACAAGCACAACTCGGTGGCGCGGGAGCATTTCCAGAAATACCTGGAGCTCGAGCCGAACGGCGCCGAGGCGGGAACCGCGAAGGAATTACTGCCGCTGGTGAAATAACCCGGGTTCCGCGCGGGGACCTTTACCGCGCAGTCAAGACAGAACTGCTTTTGAGCATATTTGGGCGCGCGTGGGACGCGCGCGCCCAGATACGACACGGCGACCTTTCCGCGAGTACGCGGGGCGCCGCCAGGGATCCTGGTTCAGGCCCGGGTCGTGGAAATCACCCGGCACAGGCGGGGGCCGGGCAGGTCGTCGTCGTCGATCGCGAGGACGACGACCACGGCGATCGCGAAGAGCAGAAGGACGGCCGAGACCTCACCCGGAAGGGTGGAAAAAAGGGCCGACCAGGCCGCGGCGAGCGCGCTCAAAACCGCTCTTGCAGCGCGTCGAAAGGCGCGCGAAGAGGGAGCGTCGAATCCGCGTCGAGGTCGAGATCAGCGAACGGTCGCGGCTGCGTGATGTCCTGCAGCCGGTTGAGAAACGCGTCGAGAAACTCCTGGCGGCCTTCGATGACCTCGGTCAACGTGATCCGCCCTCCGAGTAATTCCTGGAGCGGATCCGACGATTCCGCAAACGTCAATTGGATTCTCACGCTGCCTCTCGTAAAAGCAAGCCGGGGGCCACACGCCATTGACGCGAAAAGCCCCATTTTCAAAGGGCTTTCTCGTTGTTGGCCTCTCCCTCACTGACACGAGGTGTACGAGGAATTACACCCTGGCCGACAATTTGTGGCAACCCGTCGTGCGAGAATCGCCGCGTGGCTCGCTCGGGCGCGTTCAAAGACCGGCCGCTGTGGCGCCGGCTGCAGACGATTCATCACGAGATCAAGGAAGGGAAATTCCCGAATGCCTCCACTCTCGCGGAGGCGCTCGCCGTCTCGTCGAAAACCGTCCAGCGCGACCTGGATTACCTGCGCGATGAGCTCGATGCTCCGATCCAGTTCGACCGCCTGGAGAACGGGTATTCGTACTCCCGCTCCGACTACGTCCTGCCCTTTCTCCCCGTCGACGGAAAAGACCTCTTCTCGATCGGAGTCGCAGCCCAGTTCCTGGAGCTCTTCGGCGGAACTCCCCTCGGCCGCGACTTGAAGGACTGTTACGAACGGCTCGCGCTGCTCATGCCTCCGGCCGTGCGGCTGCGCCCCGAGATCGTCATGGCAAAGCTGGCCCTTCGGGCGACGGCCTTCCGCCCCGTCCGGGAAAAAACGTGGGAGGCGGTTTCCGAGGCCCTCCAGCGGGGCCTGTCCCTTTCGATCCGTTACCACCGCCCGGGCGAGGCTGCCGGCGATCCCCGCGTCATCCGTCCCTACGCCTTCGTGCTCGCCGGGCGCGACTGGATGGTGCTCGCGGAAGACCAGGCCGCCGGACAGGTGAAGCTCTTCTACCTCGCGCGCATCGAAGGGGCCTCGCTGACGGGAGACCGGTACACGATTCCGAGAGACTTCGACGCCGAGCGTTTTTTTCGCCACACGTTCGGGCTGTTCGTGGGAGACGCGAAACCCTTCCGGATGCGCGTCCGTTTTTCGCCCGCCGTCTCCGACGAGGTGCGGGAGCTCGTCTTCCACCCCGAGCAGAAGATCGAGACGACGTCCGCCGGCGAAGCCGTCCTCGAAATGCCCGCGCAGTCGATCAAAGAGGCGCGGCGGTTCGTTCTCGCGTACGGAAAAGACGCCGTCGTCCTCGAGCCTCCCGAGTTGATCGCCGACCTGCGGCAGGAAGCGGAGGCGCTGGCGCGGTCCTACCTGCAAAAGCCCGCCGCAAAGAAGCGGAGCTGAACTGAGAACTGAGAACTGAAAACCGACAACTGATAACTTCTCGCCATGCGAACTCTCGCCCTCGCCGCGTGCCTCGCGTCTCTGGTCACGTTGGGATGCAGCGTCACCGTGGCGCCGGTCGTCGCTCCCGATCCCCAGGTCACCTGCCCCGGCGGCGTCACCGCGTGGCGTCTCGAGATCGCGGACCAGCGCGCCGATCGCTCCGATTCGCCGAAGGTCGTCGCGGCGATCCGGCAATCTCTCGTCCGGTCGCTCCCCGGATGCCAGTGGGTCTCGCAGCCGGGAGCGCCGCTCATCGGAATCGAAGTGCACCGCTTTTCGGTCAAGCAGGACGACAACTGGGAGGCGGCGATCGAGTGGAGCGTCGTCGCGCGTGATGGAGGAGGGCGAACCCTCACCGAATTTCAGGCCGAAGCGCTGATTTCGCGGCCGAACTATCGCGGGGTGGACAACGAGAAAGCCGCGCTCCAGGAGGCTCTCGACCAGGCGATGCGGCGGACACTCACGGGTCTTCGCTCCGTCCCATCCGCGAGATAACTCGACCTCCGGAGAGGACATCGGATCGCGGCCTTGCGGGGGCGCCATTCGGTCGAATCACTCTCCTGTCAGCGGGTTAGCCGGGAACGGCGCTTCTCTCTTCGTGGAATGCTTCTCGCACCCGGCACCGATGGAGGGGTATTCAGCATGAAAAGGCTCATTCAGACACTTCTGTTCTGCGCCGCGATCCTCACGGCTTCCGGGGCGGCCGCCGCTTCCGCCGGCAACCAGGTTTTCGAGCTGGCCTCGATCCTCTCAGGGACCTTTACGGGCTCGACGCCCGGCAACGACCTTCGAGTCGACCTCCGTTCGGTAGGCGCCGACTCCGCCCACCCCTACGATCTCTTTCTCGAGGTCACCGGGAAGTACCAGGGCGAGAACGTCCGCCGTCAGGGGCTCGTCCGTCTCGAGCTGCAGGGAAAAGACGTGTACTTCGGTTACATCCCCCACTTCGATGCCATGGTGACCTCCATGTCCGCGATGGCCACCCAGTTCACCGACAGCGAAGCCAACGCGGCGTGCGGATTCCATCTCGCGCCGCGGGGCGACGGGTTCGCCGGCGAAACCTCCGGGTCGAGCTGCGCCTTCGCGATGCGCGGCGCGGGCGGGAAGTGGACCGTCGAGCTCGAGCCGGGCTCGATCCGGCTGCGCGATCTGAAATCGGGTGAGACGCTTCGATTCAAGAGGGTCTCGAAGGGCTGAGAGCAGTTCAGTTATCAGTTATCAGTCGTCAGTTCAGTACACGGTGCCCGGTTCTCAATTGCCGGGTGGCGATGCCCCTGAGGGACCCGACTCGTCCGGCGCCGGGGACAGGAACCTGCGGACGATTTCCTTGACCGGGATCGAGAACTCGCCTTTCATGATCCACGTGAGGAACCCGGGCTCATCTCGGTTCATGTCCTTCAGCGTGCGCCCGCGATTCCGTCCGAAGTTGACGGTCGGCTCTCCGTTGATGAGCCGGATCCGGCCTTCCGGGTCCATGTCCTTGTCCAGTCCCGCGCAGTAGAGCTCGTGCAGCTCGAGCACGGAGCGGGGCAGTTGCTCGTACCGCGCGAGCTGCCCTTCGAGCACCCTCAGGGTCATCTCCGCATCCGCGAGCGCCCCGTGAGCGCCCGCGTGATCCGACTGACAGTAGAAACGGGCGGCCGCGGACAGGTGGCGCGGCTCGTGCGCGAAGAAGATCCGCTGCGCATCCACGAGCCGTCGATTCGATATGTCGAACTCGAGTCCCGCCCGCAGGAACTCGATCCTCAGGACCGGCAGATCGAAACCGGCGATGTTGTAGCCGGCGAGATCGCAGCCATCGAGGAAGGCCGCGAGCTCCTGCGCGAGCTCCGCGAAGCCGGCGAGCCCCGCGACGTCGGCGTCCGAAATTCCGTGAATCGCCGTCGATCCCGGGGGAATGGGCATCCGAGGGTTCATCCGCCGCACCCAGCTCTCGCGGCGGCCATCGGGATGGACCTTCACGCACGCGATTTCCACGATGCGGTCTGCCCGGGGGTTGGTGCCGGTCGTTTCCGTATCGAACACGACCATGGGCCGATCGAGAGCCAGGAGCTTGTCGAGCATGAAAGAAGAGATCGTAACCGATGCGCGGTGCGGCCGCGCTCTCAACCCATGCGCGGTCCGGCCGCATGCAAACGATGCGCTGTCAAGCCGCACGTAAACAATGCGCGGTCCGGCCGCGTAATGGCCCGCGTTTTGCTCCCTATATCCGGCGGAGAGCGATGATGGTCCCTCGTGTGGCAGCGGTTCGAGTCGAGACCCGGTGGGAGACGCGGCGCCCGGTCATGCACTGCGTCGCGCGCCTCACGCGGGCGCTGAGCCGGCGGGAGCGGGAGGAAATGAACCGATTCCCGGAGTTTCGGGTCGGCGACGATGGCGTCACTTACTCATGCCGCCCCGAGGAGACGGAGGCCGCGGAGAAGCGACTCTCGAGCGCGTTGCGCGTCGTCGCCGACGTCTCCGACAAGCCGCGGAGGCCGCACCTGATCCCCGTCCCCCCTCGCTGATCGGAACGGGAGTCCGGTTCTCAGGTCAGCACCGAAAACTGAAGAGACACCTGAAAACTGAAGACTGACAACTGAAAACTGATAGCTCTTCAGTAATTCTCGGAGAACAGCCAGAAGAAGAGCTCGCCGAATCGCGCGAGCAACCCCCGCCTGTGCCATTTTTCCTTGGTGAACTGCTCGCTTCGAGACAGATCGACCTCGATCATCTTCTCGACGGAGTCCGCAAAGCGCCGGTCGTAGACGGAGACGCTCGCCTCGCCGTTTCTCTTCATCGAGCGGTTGACGAAGTTGATCGAGCCGATGGACGTCCAGATTCCGTCGACGACCATCACCTTGTTGTGCATCATCGTCGGAAGGTACTCGAAGATCTGCACCCCTCCGTCGAGCAGCTCGTTGTAATGAAAACGCGACGCATTGCGGACGTTGGGACTGTCGATGTGCTTGCCGGGCACCAGGACGCGAACGTCGACGCCGCGCGCGACGGCCTGGACGAGCCCCTGCCGGATCTGACGGTCGGGGACGAAGTACGCGTTCTCGATCCAGATGCGGCGGCGCGCCGCCTGGATGGCCATGTAGTACTGGAGCTTGGCCATCGAGCTCTGGTCGGTGCGCGAGCTCGAGATCGCCTGCGCGAGCATGTCGCCGGCGGGGCGCGACTCCGGAAACTGCGCGCTGCCATGCAGGACCTCGCCCGTCGTGTGGACCCAGTCCTCGAAGAAGATGTGCTGAAGCTGGGCGACGACCGGCCCCTCCACGCGAATCATGGTTTCCCGCCATTCCCCCGGATTGCGCGCGTCTCCCTTCCACCGGTCGTCGATCCCGACGCCGCCACAGAACCCGATGCGGCCGTCGACCGTGAAGATCCGCCGATGCGTCCGATTGCCCACCTTGTAGAGCGAATAGACGCGGAGGGGTTTGTAAACCTCGACGCGCGCTCCGGCCGCAGTCATCTCGTCCGCGAGCGCGCCTAAAGACGAGCCCCAGCCGTCCACGAGCACGCGGACGGCCACCCCGTGCCGGGCGCGATCGGCGAGGACGCGCGCCACGCGAGTCCCGAGCTCTCCGTCGTCGAAGATGTACGCCTCGAGGTTGATCGAGGCCCGCGCCTGCTCGAACGCCTCGATCATCGAGCCGAAGATCGCGTCCCCGTTCTGGAGGAGCGCGGCCCGGTTCTCGGCAACCAGATCCGTCCCGAACGCATCGAGGGACCGCCGGAATTCAGCGCTGTCGACGCCGTAGGACGGCTCGTAGTCGTAAACCGTTCGCTTCTCGGAAAAAATGTAGGAACAGCCGGTCAAGGGAAGCAGCAGCGCCACGGCCGTTGAGAACGCGAGGACACGCCTCCCTCGATTCACTCGAGCGCCTCCACTCGAGGGAGCTCCCGGCGACCGCCGCCCGACCGCGGTGAAGGCCCGCCCCTCACCCCGGCCCTCTCCCCGGCGCCCGGGGAGAGGGAGGGTCACTGTGGCTCCTCACCCGCACTGGCGGATACGCTCGCCCCGAGAGAAGTCTCCCGACCGAAGGGAGGGAGGAGGCTCTCGGAGCGGGAGCGTGAGCGAGCGCAGCGAGCGGAAGCGACGGCCTGGATATACCCTGTCTGCATGCGTTTCAAACGAGCCCGGCGGCCGCGCAAGCCAAAAGTCTATCGAATCCCCGTCGAGACCTACGTCATCGCGCTCGGGATCGCCTTTGCGTTCTCCATCGCGATGTCGATGCTATCGAAGCCCAGGGAGGTGCATTACCTGCTCCCGCACCGCTTCACGGTCGAGGACGCGGCCTTCCTCCCCTCCGCCCACGCGCTCGCGGATCCCGCGATCCTGCCGGGAAATCGGGTTCGCGTGCTGGTCAACGGAGCGGAAATCTTCCCGGCGATGATCGCCGCCATCAAAGGCGCCGAACGCACGGTGAACCTCGAGTCGTACATCTTCTGGTCGGGCTCGGTCGCCTCCCAATTCCGGGATGCGCTCGCCGAACGCGCCCGCCACGGGGTGCGCGTCCGGCTGATGCTCGATTCGGTGGGGTCCAAGTCGAAGCTGAAGGACGAGGACGTCTCCGCTCTGCGGCAGGCGGGCTGCGTCGTCGAGCTCTACCATCCTCTTCGCCCGTGGAACCTGAACCAGGTCGACAACCGAACGCACCGCAGGATTCTGGTGGTGGACGGCCGGGTCGGCTTTACCGGGGGCGCAGGGATCGGCGACGAGTGGATCGGCAATGCGGACGCGAAGGAGCACTGGCGGGACACTCACGTGCAGGTGGAAGGACCCGTCGTCGCGGAGCTCCAGGCCGCGTTCCTGGAAAACTGGTCGGAGGTCCGCGGCGAAGCGCTCCTCGGAGAGGATTTCTATCCGCGTCTCGAGTCCGTCGGGGAGAGCCGGTCTCAGGTCATCCACTCGACGTCGAGGTCGCCGAGCTCCGCGACCAAGCTCCTCTACGCCGTTTCCATTGCTTCGTCGAAAAAGCGGCTCTTCATTTCGAACTCCTACTTTCTTCCCGACAAGCAGACGAGCACGGCGCTCGTCGAGGCCTCCCGGCGGGGGGTCGACGTGAAGGTGATCGTGCCGGGCGAGGTCAACGACGTGCCGGCCACCAAGGCAGGCGGACGCTCCGCGTTCGGGGAGCTGCTGAGAGGCGGCGTGAAGATATTCGAATATCAGCCGACGATGTTTCATCCCAAGACCATGGTCGTCGACGGACTCTTCTCGACCATCGGGTCCACGAACTTCGACAACCGGTCGTTTCGCCGCAACGACGAGATCAACCTGACAGTCGCGGATCCCCGCGTGGGCCGGCGGATGGAGGAGCTGTTTCAAACCGATCTCGCGCGTTCCCGGCCCTACACGTTCCAGGACTACCAGCGACGGTCGATGAAGGACCGGATCTTGGAGTGGGCGATCCTCCCGTTCCGTTCGGAGCTGTGACGGGTCTGACACTTCGTACAAACCACGTTACAAAAGCGGGTTGACCAGTGACAACAATAGTCACCGGCAGGGTGTCATGATCGTTTTTGCACTATTGGAATCAGTCACTTAGCTTGGGGTGAACGCTGGCCGCCCGCTTGCAATACTGTTCGGCGAGGAAACAAAATCCTCACCTCCTCCTTTCGCCCCCCCGGCGGCCCCACCCCGTCCGGGGGACTTTTTTTGCCCGAAAGGCGCGGCTCGCTTCTTGCTGCCCTGGGCGACATGAAACGGAAAGAAGTCGAGCAACGCCAGGCGGATACCTCCAACCCTCCTTCCGTCGCGCAGGACAGCCGGCCGCCCGAACAGCTCGAGTCCACGACCCGCCACATCTTCCTCGTGAAGGATGGTCATTACCGGTGCACGCGATGCGGCGCCGCCATGAGTGATCGTTCCCTCGATGAGGAGTGCCCGGGGGACGGTTGAGCGTTGAGCGTTCAGCGTTGAGTCTCTGATTCGGGCCTTCCGCCTGATCTCCTTCGATTCCCGATTCCGATCTAGTTGACCGCGGAGTACCGCGGCCGTCTCGCTCCCCGTTGGTCGCTCGGCTCCCGTTTCCCGGCCTGATACCGTCGCCCGGATGCGCGTGCTCGCGGGAGATATCGGCGGCACGAAGACCGCCGTCGCCATCGTCGAGGTCGGCGTGCGTCGGCTCACGCTCGAACGGTCGAAGAAGTATGCGAGCGGCGATTACGGCTCGCTCGAGGAGATCCTGGAGGACTTCCTCGCGCGCGAACGCCGCGTTCCCCGCTCCGCCGGCTTCGGCGTTGCTGGCCCGGTCGTCGCCGGGGCGTCCCGAATCACCAAGCTGCCCTGGCTGATCGCCGAGAAGCGGCTCTCGCGAGCCCTCCAGATCCCTCGCGTCACGCTCGTGAACGATTTCGTGGCCGCGGCGCTCGGGATTCCGTATCTGACGCGGAGGCAGTTCGCCACCGTCGCGGCCGGCGAGCCGGAGCGCGGCGGCGCGATGGCGTTGATCGGCGCGGGGACGGGCCTCGGCCAGGCGGCCTTGTGGACGGCGGGCGGACGAGTGGAGGCCTTGCCGTCGCAGGGAGGCCATGCGGACTTCGGGCCCCGCAATCCCCGGGAGGACCGCATGGTGGTTTTCGTGCGGCGCCGGTTCGGCCGGGTCAGCCGCGACCGGCTCCTGTCGGGCGAGGGGCTGGCGCACATCTACGATTTCCTCAAGGAAGACGGCGTTGCCGCGGAGTCCGACGCCGTCGCGCACGCCTTCGCAACGGAGGACCGCGCGGCGGTCATCGGCCGCCTCGGGCTGTCCGGGGGGGATCGTCTCTGCGCCGAGGCCCTCGCGACGTTCGTTTCGATTTACGGGTCCGAGGCGGGAAATCTGGCGCTCCAGTACCGCTCGACGGGGGGACTCTATGTGGGGGGAGGCATCGCGACCCGGATCCTTCCGGCCCTGCTCGGCGGCTCCTTTCTGGAGGCGTTCCGGAACAAGCCGCCGATGGAGGAGCTCCTGGCCCGCATTCCGATCCGGATCGTGCGCGAGCCGAGGCTCGGGCTCTTCGGCGCGGCGGCCGCCGCCTACCGGACCGCGATCGAGACGACGCGTCCCTCTTCGAAGACAACGCGCCGCGCCGCCCGGCGGTAATCCCAGCGGACCAGCCTCCGTCCTTCTTCCTTGTATTCGACGGTCGAATCGGGCTGCCCGAGGAGGCCACGCACTTCCGAATAGGTCATTCCTTCCTTGACCATGCCGACGGCCACGTCCTGGTCCCCGGCGACGGCGGGCGCCGCCTCCGCGACGACGCGCTTGTGCTCGGACTCCTGGACGACGGCGTTGGTCTTCAGCAGGGGATTGGTCAGCCGGTCGATGAGGCCCGATACCGTGGGCTTGTCGCGGACGATCCAGAGAACGACGAGGACGACGACGACGAGAAGTATGAGGCGCTTCACGTCGAGACCCGGTCTTCTAGCGCGGGAGCTCCGCGAGGATGCGCTCGACGCGCGCGTCGAGCTCCGCCATGGTGCGGAGGCACGCCGGTTCCTGGCCGGGCAACGCCTGCCAGAGAATCGTTTCCGGAGAAAAGACCGCGTCTTCGAGCGACGGCTCTCCTTCCGCGAGCCCGAGCGTGCGCTCTTCCCGAAGCATGGAACGCCGCGCGTGAAGCAGGGCCTCGAGAGCCCGCGCCCCCGGCTGAATGCGGAACTGCAGCACGCGTGGAGACTTCGGGTCCGCGGAGAGAGCGCTCGTGCCGGAGGACTCCGGACGCTCCGCCGAAGACTCCGAGGGCTCTATCCATTTTTGAGGGGTCATCGGAAAAAGAGAGTGCGAGCGGCGTGCCGGGACGGGCCCCGGCCCGAAGTGCCTCCGGAGCAGGGTCTTGGGATTCAGGCGGACCGGGAGGAAAGAAGGAAGCGCCGAAAACCGTCACTTTCGGTGACGGAAGTCTTACTGTCCGAGCGAGCGCAGAGCTTCGCGCGCCCGGTTTGCCCGCTCGACGAGCTCTTCGACCTTCTGCCGGCACCAGGCGACCTGCGAGGTGAGGACGAACCAGCGGATCTCGGTGGACGTCACGTTCGGGTCTTCCATGGACGGCTCGTCCCACTCGACGCCGCGGGTGCGTTCCTCCCGGATCATCGCGCGGCGGGCGTAGCGAATGGCTTCCAGATCGCCGGGTGATGCGAGCTTCAGGTCAAAACGCAGCGTAATCCGGCGGGAGAGGTCGATCCGAACGGCGACGGCATCGCCGTCCGCCTGAACGGCGGACGCCGCCGCCAGGCTCTCGATCACGCGAATAGGTTTCATGGGACGGGCGGGCATTATAGCCCCGTTTTGCCGCCGGAGACCAGCCCGGGTCTTCCGGGGCCTCCGGCATAGAATCCCCGCTCTATCGGGAAAGGACGTCATGAACGAGAAGGTTCCCATCACGGTCGCGGCGGGGGACGGGATCGGCCCGGAGATCATGGCCGCCACCCTCCATATCCTGGAATCCGCGGGCGCGAAGCTCGAGATCGAGACCATCGAGATCGGTGAAAAGGTCTATCTCTCTGGAAACAGTGCGGGAATCGCCCCCTCTGCCTGGGAATCCCTGCGGCGAACGAAGGTCTTCCTGAAGGCCCCCATCACGACCCCGCAGGGGGGAGGGTTCAAGAGCCTGAACGTCACGACCCGGAAGACCCTCGGCCTGTACGCCAACATCCGGCCCTGCGTGGCTTACCACCCGTTCGTCGACACCCTCCACCCGGGGATGGACGTCGTGATCGTCCGCGAGAACGAAGAGGACCTCTACGCCGGAATCGAGTACCGGATCTCGCCGGACGTCACGCAGTGCCTGAAGCTGATCACGCGCCGCGGCACGGAAAGGATCGTCCGGTACGCCTTCGAGTACGCCCGGGCCCACGCGCGCAAGCGGGTGACCTGCTTCACCAAAGACAACATCATGAAGATCACCGACGGTCTCTTCCATCGCGTTTACGACGAGATCGGGGCGGAGTACCCGGACATCGAGAAGGAGCACTGGATCGTCGACATCGGCGCGGCGAAGCTCGCCGACACCCCGGAGGCCTTCGACGTCATCGTGATGCCCAACCTGTACGGCGACATCCTCTCCGACGTGGCGGCGCAGATCGCGGGCTCGGTGGGCCTCGCGGGCTCCGCCAACATCGGAGCGCGGTGCGCGATGTTCGAGGCGATCCACGGTTCGGCGCCCCGGCGGGCGGGACAGAACCTCGCCAACCCTTCGGGTCTCCTCCTGGGCGCCGTGATGATGCTGGTGCACATCGGGCAGCCCGAAGTCGCCGAGAGCGTCCACAACGGCTGGTTGAAGACTCTGGAGGACGGCGTGCACACCTACGACGTCTACACGGAAGGCGTGAGTCGCGAAAAGGTGGGAACGAAGGAATTTGCAGAAGCGGTCGTCCAGCGCCTCGGACACGTGCCGGAGAAGCTGAAGGCCGTGCGGTACGGCGCAACGCCCCCGCGCGGAGCGGAGCTTCAGAATGCGCCGCCGCCGCAGGTCGGGAAGAAAGAGGTTGTGGGCGTCGACGTGTTCGTCGACTGGCCGACGGGAACTCCGGACGAGTTGGGACAAAAGCTCCAGGGCGCCGTCGGCGGAGGCCTGAAGCCCACCATGATCACGAGCCGCGGACTGAAAGTCTGGCCGGACGGTTTTCCGGAGACGTTCACGTCCGACAACTTCCGATGCCGTTTCATGGCGCAGACCGGCGCCGCCTCTCTCACGCCGCGCGAGATCATCGCACTGCTCGAGCGCGTCACCGCCGCCGGGCTGGTGTTCGGGAAGATCGAGACGCTGGCCGTGTACGACGGAGAGAAGGGCTACACGCTGGGGCAGGGAGAATAGGCCTCCATCGCATCGCTCCCTTCGATTCGCCGGCTGCCTCGGGGCCCTTCGGGAAGGCCTCCCAGCGGGGAAGCTGCGCACAGAACGCGGCCGTGTACACCGCGGAGAGGTAGACCCGGGCGGCCGTCAGCAACCAGTGCACCTTCCCTCTGCCAATCGGCCGAGCTCTTCCTTCCAGTCCAGGCGCGCCGGCAGAAGAGGAGCAATGCCGCCAACCCGAAGAGCAGCCTCCGGCGACGCGCTAATGCAGCAGGCGCGTCATGGGCGGGGTGGCGTCTCTCCGACCCGCCGGAGCCGGAATACGGTCACGAACGGGGTGACTCGAAAGGCGCCGAGAAGCTTGAATCCGGCGTCGGAGAAGAGCCGGAGCCACAGACTTCGGGCCAGGAAGTGGAACGCCCCGGGCCCGAACGCGAGCAGATTCCAGGAGTCCCGCATGTGCTCGACCACGACGAGATCTCCGCCGGGTCGAAGGACACGCCGGAGCTCCTGGAAGAACAGGAGCCGCTCGCTCGACTTCCGAAGCTCGTGGGCTGCGAAGACGACGAAAGCGGCGTCCTCGGCGCCGTCCCCCAGAGGGATCTTCCCGAAGTGGATCCGGACGGGCGCCGCGCCGGTCCGTGAGATGGACCGGGCCCGCCCTATGGACGGCTCGGTCATCGCGTCGGGATGGTGGAAGTCGAAGGTCGTGAGCCGGGCGGAAGGAAATCTCTCGAACAGGCGAGCCGAGGTCTCGTCCAGCCCGGCGTGGAAGTTGGCGATCGAGAGGGGCTGCGACGGGAGAGCAAGGTCGATCCAGCTCCCGTCCGCGATCTTCGAGCGATCGTAAACGAGGTGGGATGCCCCGAGCGACGCGAGCGACCAGAACGCCGCCAGGCAAGCGGCCGGAAGTATCGTCGCGGCGACGACGGCGCTCGGCTGGCGTGCGACGCTCATGTAGGACCCGGCCGCCGCGCACAGGATGAGCGCGAGCCCGTACGACGGCCAGTTGAAACGCAGGATCTGGAGGACGCCGCCGTAGGGCGAGCGGGGTGTCCGCAGGCTCTCCGGCCGGGCGCTCATCGCGACCCGGCGGCCGGGTGGTCCAGGACGCCCCTTTTCCACCGGTAGGGGACGTCCTCGAGCCAGAAGGCGTTCGCCAGTCGGACGGGGGACTCGCGAAAGGGAGTCCCTTCCAGGAACGTGCACTTGCGAACCTCCACGGTGACCGGTCGGGGATTCCAGTGGGTTCGGACGCCCTCGATCATGACGATCGAGCCGGTCGCGGGTTCGTAATCGAAGGTGAAGGGAAGCGGACCGGCGTATTTCCGCGCAACCCCGAAATCGGGGAAAGGAGACCCGTCGGGCGGACGGCCCGGCTCGGCATCCAATCGCGCGCAGACTTCGAGGTCCGCGTCGCCCCGGGCCGTCGTGATGCGGAGATCCAGAGAATCCGCCGTACGCACCTCCCGTACCGTGGACACGCGGTAGTTGTAGTGCGTCAGGAGATTGCCCGCCATCTTCATGACTCGGCTGTCCGTGTCGCTCCTCAGAATCTTCAGGCCGCGCAGCGTCCGCCCGTCGGCCGTTCGATGGCGCGTGAAGATCCGGTATCCCGAAAGTAAGAAATCGCACCCCAGGATCGCCGGCACGAACGCGGGACGCAGCTTTCGCGTCCTCACCAGCGCGATGGCGAGAAATCCCGAATCCTCGTAGGTGTCCAGGGTCAGGCCGGGAGGCAGGAGCGGCGCCAGTGTCTTGGCGGGGTATGCGCGTCAGCACGAGCGAATACTCGAAGTGCGCCCGGATCGGGATCGGATGACGCTTCCATGCCGCGAACGTCAACGAGCCTCCGGCCGCGAATCCGACGCCCGCCCGGAAACGCGTCGCGGATCGGCGAGCGCGAGGTACCACGCCATTCCCACCAGAACAACGTTCGCGCCCACCATCGGATAGGGCGCGAGGAGAAGATCCTTCGCGAAGGCGATCTCCAGCGTGTTCATGCAGACCAGCGCGACGGTCATCACCGCGGCGCACGCCTTCGGGCTTCTCCCACTCAGGACCCAGACGCCCAGGAGCATCTCGCCAACGCCGATGCACGCCGTCAGAGGTCCCGAGAGCCCGGCGCCGACGGCCCTTCCCACGATCGCCCGATGTCTCGGAACGAGGTCCAGAAGCTTCGATCCCAACCCCTGGGACCACCCAGACGGAGGCGACTCCGTACCGGATGACGGAGAAATAGACCGGACGGCGGACATCCCGCGGCGTCAACCCTCCGGCAATCGGTTCAGGCACCGTGAGCGTGTCGTCATCTTGGCACGGACGGGGTCCGAGCAATACGGGCGCCGGCGTGCTCGGCTCAGCCGAGATCGAAGAGGAGGATCTCGGTTCCCCGCTCTCCGACGAGCTCGAGGGCCTTCTCTGCGGAGATCGCGCCGCCATCGCCGTGCTCAAGGCGGTTCCCGTTCACGGACACGGACCCTCTTGCCGCCTGGACCCATGCAAAGCGGCCCGGGGCGAGCTCGTGCGCAAGGGTCTTTCCCCGCTCCCAGTTCGCGACGAAGAGCCGGACGTCCTGGTGGATCGTCAGCGATCCGTCTCGTCCGTCGGGCGAAGCGATCTCGCGGAGCCTTCCTCGCCGCTCTTCTTCTGGAAACGCGGTCTGCTCGTACTCCGGCGGGAGGCCGTCCCGGTCCGGCAGGATCCAGATCTGGAGAAAGTGAAGGGGGTCTGTTGGCGACGGATTGCGCTCGCTGTGCCGCACCCCCGTTCCCGCGCTCATCCGCTGGAGCTCTCCGGGGCGGATGACCGAGCCATTCCCCAGGCTGTCGTTGTGCTCGAGCGACCCCGCGAGGACCCAGGAGAGGATCTCCATGTCGCGGTGGGCGTGTGTGGGAAATCCCTCGCCCGGCCGCACGCGGTCCTCGTTGATCACGCGCAGATCGCGGAACCCCATGTAGCGCTCGTCGTAGTAGTCCGCGAACGAGAAGGTGTGCCGCGTGTTCAACCAGCCGTGATCCGCGCCGCCGCGCTCGTCCGCCTTCCGGAACGAAATCATGTCGCCTCCCGGCGGCCGCTCCACGCGGACCGACTCCGCGGATTACGCGGCCGGGCGCTTCACGGGTTCAACCGGCCGTCAGAGGCACCCCGGCTCCTTCGTTTCCCGTTTCCCGTTTCCGGTTTCCCGGCCCGGGCCCCGTGACCCGTGCCCTGTCGCGCGGGAGCTCCAGGGTGAACACGGATCCCCGCCCGGACTCGCTCTCGACCGCGATCGTGCCGCCGAGAGCGTCCACGATCTGCCGGACGATCCAGAGTCCCAGGCCGAGGCCGCCGTAGTGCCGGCCCGAGACGGCGCGCTCGAATCGCTCGAAAATGCGCGCCTGGTTCTCCGGGGCGATCCCGATGCCCTCGTCGGAAACGGCGAGCCGGACGGACTCGCTCGTTCCGGTCAGCGAGATCTCGATCGGCTTGCCGGCGCCGTACTTCATCGCGTTGGAGATCAGGTTCGTCAGGATCTGATCGAGCCGGAGGCGGTCCCAGGCGCCAACCTGGGGTTCCGGGGCGTTCACGGTCAGGGAGCAACCCGCCCGCAGAAGAGACTCCTCCAGCCTCGCGGACACTTCCCGGAGGACGGCGGAGAAGTCCACGGGCTCGATGTACAGGTCGAGTCGGCCGCCGGTGATCCGGGAAATATCGAGGAGGTCGTTGATCAGGTGGGTCAGGCGCTCGACCTGACGCTCGGAGGTGCCGAGGCGCTCCGCCAGCGCTTCGGCGCTCGGCGTCACGCCCGACCGCACGCGGCGGATGAGTCCCTGGATCTGGAGCTGCAGGGTCGTGATGGGCGTCTTCAATTCGTGCGACGCCACCGAGAGGAACTCGTCGCGCGCGCGGATCGCCTCCTGAGCGTCTTCGTAGAGGCGGGCGTTGTCGATCGCGAGGCTCGCGCGATACGCCAGCGCTTCGGCAAGAGCCAGGTCGTCGGGCGTGTAGATTCGGCCCGAATCGGACGCGACGAACGTGATCGCTCCCAGAAGCTGGCCCCGCACGCCGATGGGAACGCACATGTACGACCGAAAGCCGAGCGCCGCGATGGCCTGGTAGTGAGGCTCGCCCGACGTAGCGGCGCGGAGCATCTCCTCCGAGATCGTCGAAGCGAGCTCGGGATTACCCGTTCGCATCACGTTCGGAGGGCCATAAGGCTGATCGGGCCGCGAAGGGTACTGGTGTACGAGGTCTCGAAGCTCGTTTCGGAGGCGCGGATCGGAGTGCTCCGTCGCGAGGCTCTTCAGGGTTCCGTCCCCTTCCCGCATGTCCACGAGACACCAGTCGGAAACTTCTCCCACGGCGAGCCGCGCCACGCTCCCGAGCGTCGTGCGGTAGTCGAGGGACGAAGCAAGAACCTCGCTCGCCCGGGCGAGAAAGGAGGACCGGGCCTCGTGCCATTCGGCCAGCGCCCGCTCCTGACGAACGAGGTCGAAGAGTCGCGCGTTCTCCATCGCGACGCCCGCGCGCACCGCGAGGTCCTCGGCGAGAGCGAGGTCGTCGGTCCCGAAGCGGCGGCCGGACTCGGCGCTCACGAGCGTGACGACCCCGACGACGGCCTGAGAGTCGCGGATGGCAACGGCCATCACGGAGACGATCTCCATGTCCCGCAGGATCCGGTACGCCTCCGGACTTCTCGCGACCGAGCTCAAGACCTCGTCGTCCAGGGTCTCGATCAGTTCCGAGCGCCCCGTCCGCAGGACGTTGGGCGGTCCGACGGGAGCGTCGGCGTCGAGCAGGTTCGCCGTCTCGAGCTGCCGGGCGAGATCGGCGCGCTCCGGGAACGCGCACGTGACGGCGACGCGCCGGATGCCCTCGTCCGAGATGAGGTCGATGAAGCACCAGTCCGAGATGTCCGGCACGGCCAGCTCGGCAATCGACCGGAGGGTGATCGCGTAGTCGAGGGAAGACGCCAGGACCTGGCTCGCGCGCGCGAGAAATGACGACCGCCGTTGCGCGCCCTCCGCCGCGGCGCGGGCCATCTGCTCCCGCAGGAGCAGGTCCGCCCGCTCTGCCTCTCCTCTCTTCCGCTCCGTGACGTCGAGCGCGAACGCCGCGAAGCGCTCCGCCGCACCCGGCAGAAGCGCCCCGCCCACCAGCACGGACACGCGCTCTCCATCGGCGCGGAGGTACTCCTTTTCGTGGGGCTGAAAGACTCCCCTCTTGCGCAGCTCTTCGATGTCGGACGCGTCGGCCGCCCTCCACTCGGGCGGAGTCAGCTCGTCCCATCGCAGACCCCCGCCGCCGAGCTCTTCCCGGCCGCGTCCGAGAATCCTCAGAAAGGCGTCGTTCCCGTCGACGAGCGCTCCCGAGAGATCTCCGAAACCGATGCCGATCATTCCGGAGTCGTACAACCGCCGGAAGCGCTCCTCACTGGCGGCGAGCGCCCCGGCGCTGTCCTGCGCGCGATGCCGCTCCTCCTGCTCGGCCTCGAACAGCGCCGACAGCCGGCGCGTCAGAACGACAGAGAGAACGACGGTGGCGCCGAGAGCGGACAAGCCGATGGCCGCGAGGATTAGGAAGGAAAGAACGTTCGTGCGTTCGGAATCGTGGGCCGCAGCCTCCAGTATGCGTTCGCGTGTTCTCAGAAACGAATCGATGGCCGCCTCGAAGGCCTCCCTCCGGGGCTCGACGGTCTCGGCGAAGTACCGTGCCACCGACTCGGGCGCCGCGCCCGAGCGCCGAAGAGCGACGGCGGCTTCCGCCGCCCGCTCGTGCTCCGCCTCGCCCTCCCGCAGCTTGACGACCAGACCGCGATCCTCTGCCGAAGCGTGTCTCTCGAGGCGGGAGAGCTCGAACCGGACCGCCGCCCGCGAGACCCCGAAAGCCTTCAGGCGTCGCTCATCCCCCGTGAGCAGATACCCGCGAAAGGTCGTCATCTTGCGCTCGACCGCGGACTGGAAGCGGCCGAACTCGATGATCTGCCGGGACTGATCGAGCACGAACCGGGCGCTCGAGACCGAGCCGTTCAAGGCGACGAGAGCCGCGGCCGCGAAGACCAGGACGAGGAGACCCGCTCCCGCGAATCCCAGCCGCACTTTCCTCCGGAACGACTCCGGGGAGGATTTCGGGAAGGGTTCCGCGGGGGCGCGCCGGCGCAAAGAGGCCGAGCTCATTGAACCTCGTGACTATGCGGCAAACGCGCGAGCGCGGTCAATCGCAGACGGATCCGTCATGCCCGCAGGCGCCGTCCCCGCCGCAGCGCCGTCCCCGCCCGCAGGCGCCGTCATCGCCGGCAGGCGCCCTCATTCCGCGCGGACGTGCAGCTCCGCCGGATCCGCATACCCCTCGCTGTCGTGTCCGCCGTGGTACTCGGACGCGCCCGGACGGGCAATGCGCGACTGCGGGACGATGCGATCCCGCGAGAGTCCCCGGAAATCCTCCAGGCTCTTCCAGCCGCGGTCGGCGCGCTTCTCGAGGAACTCCGTCATGTCCCGAATCAGCGCTTTGATGACGTTGGGACCGACCGCGCGGTCCAGCATGGCGGCGGTGCACACCTGGACGGTTCCGCAGCCCAGGAGAAAGTAGTTCAGGGCGTGGGCGAAGCTCGCGATCCCGCCGATGCCGGAGAAGCTGCGGTCGGGGAAGGCGCACGTCATCTGGGCGACCTTCGCCAGGGAGAGCGGGAGAATCGCGGGGCCTCCGAGCCCTCCCGTCGAGACGAGGCCGTCGACGTTCACCTCGAACTCGAGGGTTTCCGGGTCGACCAGCGGAAGCGAAGTGAACGTGTTGGAAGACGAGATCGCATCCGCGCCGCCCAGGAATGCGGCCTTCGCCTCGAGGACGATGTCCGTCGTCGAAGGGGTCAGCTTCGCCCACACAGGAATGCGGGACACCTCACGAACGACCTGCGCCACCACGGAAACGAGCTCGCGGTCGCGCCCGATGTTGGAGCCCATGTCCTGCCGGTCCATGTGCGGACACGAAAGATTGAGCTCGAGAGCATCGGCGCCTTCGTCCTGGCAGACCCGCGCCAGCGTCTGCCAGTGCGCGAGCTCGGTGTCGCTGCCGGACCCCGCCATGATCGAGGCGATGAGAACCTTACCGGGGTGCGCCTTCTTGATCCGCGAAATCCGAGGCGCCCACCAGTCGAGGGTCTTGTCCGAGATCAGCTCCCAGTTCCAGGACGAGTGGAGCGCCGTGCCCGGGCGTTTCTGCATCGAGATCCCGGTGGAGTCGATCTGGGATCGGAGGAACTTGGTCTTCGGGCCCCGCACGTTGACGACGGGATGGAGGCCGATCGTTTTGGTGACCACGCCTCCCCAACCGGCTTCGAACGCCCGGAGGATGTTCGCCTCCGACTCCGTGGGCGGAGCGGAGGACAGAAGGAAGGGATTCTCGAACCGGACCCCCGTGAAGTTAACCGAGAGATCGACGCTCATGACGCCTCCGGATGGAAACCGGAAATTGTACGCTTCTTGAGGACGGCAGGCGGCAGGCGGCAGGCGGCAGGCGGCAGGCGGCAGGCGGGAGGCGGTGGGGAACGGGGATCGGGAGCCGAGCGACCAGCGGGAGCGAGACGGCCGCGGTACTCCGCGGTCAACTAGATCGGAAATCGAAGGGAGGCGCCGTTTGCGGGCCGCTCCAGGCATGAAACGCCGGAACTGAGAACTGACGACTGATAACTGACGACCCATTCAGATATCCTTCCCCTTCCGCCCAAGGAGGTTCGCCCATGGCCAGCACTGCGCTCTCGGAAGGCACCACCCGCCGCTCGCAGAGCGATGTACCCATCCTCCCGAACTACATCGGGGGACGCTGGGTGGAGTCCCGGGCCCGCGAGTTCCAGGACGTCACCAACCCCGCCCGCGGCGAGGTCATCGCCCGAACGCCTCTCTCCCCCGGCGCCGAAGTCGACCAGGCGGTGGACGCGGCGAAGAAAGCCTTTCCGGCGTGGAGGGACACCCCGGTCGTCGCGCGGACGCAGGCCCTCTACCGGTTCAAGGCACTCTTAGAAGAGCATTTCGAGGAGCTCGCGTCGATCGTCACCACCGAGCACGGAAAGACGCTGGATGAGGCGCGCGGCAGCGTGCGGCGCGGCATCGAGTGCGTCGAGGTGGCCTGCGGCGCTCCGTCCCTTTCGATGGGCTACTCGCTCGAGAACATCTCCTCCGGCGTCGACTGCCAGGCCTACAGGCAGCCGGTGGGCGTGTGCGCCGCGATCGCGCCGTTCAACTTCCCCGCCATGGTTCCGCTCTGGTTTCTCCCCTTTGCGGTCGCCACCGGAAACACGTTCGTCGCCAAGCCCTCGGAGCAGGTGCCGCTCTCGCAGAAGCGGATGTTCGAGCTTCTCGAACAGTGCGGCCTTCCTCCCGGTGTCGTGAACCTGGTCAACGGCGGCCGCGAGGCGGTCGAAGCCATTTGCGACCACCCCGGGATTTCCGCCGTGTCCTTCGTCGGCTCGACTCCCGTGGCCCGCGCGGTGTATCGCCGCGCGACGCACGCGGGCAAGCGCGTGCAGGCGCTCGGCGGGGCGAAGAATTTCGTCGTGGTGATGCCCGATGCCCAGTGGGATCGGGCGATCCCCGTGATCACCGAATCGTTCTACGGTTGCGCGGGCGAGCGCTGCCTCGCGGGAAGCGTTCTCGTCCCCGTCGGCGAGGCGCACGGCGTCGCTCGGGAACGCCTCGCCGAGGCGGCGCGCAGCCTGAAGGTCGGCGACGGGGCGGATCCGGACGTCGAGATGGGCCCGGTCATCAGCGGCCGCCATCGCGAGAAAGTCCTCGGCTACATCGAGAAGGGCGTCTCCGAGGGAGCGCAGCTCCTTCTGGACGGCCGCAAGGTCGAAGTGCCCGGCCGCGAGAAGGGCTTCTTCGTCGGTCCGACGATCTTCGACGGCGTATCGCCCGAAATGACGATCGGGCACGAGGAGATCTTCGGTCCCGTGGCCTCGATCCATCCCGTCGAGACGCTCGAGGGCGCAATTGCGGTCATGCTGGCGCATCCCAACGCGAACGCCACCTCCATCTTCACCTCGAGCGGCAAGTCGGCGCGAGAGTTTGCGCGCCACGCCTCCGCGTCCATGGTGGGCGTCAACATCGGGGTCGCCGCGCCGATGGCGTACTTCCCCTTCGGCGGTTCCAAGGACAGCTTTTTCGGCGACCTCAAGGTGCACGGGCGCGACGCCTTCGAGTTCTACACGGACAAGAAGGTCGTGATCTCGCGCTGGTTCTGATCGACGGAACTCGACATCCGCGCGTAACGGAGGAAGAACATGCCACGGAAGGTTCTCGGCGGCCTGATTCAGTGCGCGAACCCGATCTCGGACCCCGGCGTGTCCACCAAGGAGATTTCCGACGCGGCGATCGACGCGCACATTCCGCTGATCGAAGAGGCGGGAAAGCGAGGGGTTCAGATCCTCGGCCTGCAGGAAGTCTTCAACGGCCCGTACTTCTGCCCGTCGCAGGACGCCCGCTGGTATGACATGGCCGAGCCCGTCCCGGGCCCCACGACGGAGCGGCTCGCGCAGTACGCGAAGCAGTATCGGATGGCGATGGTGATTCCGGTCTATGAGCGCGAGCAGGCGGGCGTGTACTACAACACCGCCGCCGTGTACGACGCGGACGGCTCCTACCTCGGCAAGTACCGCAAGAACCACATCCCCCACACGTCCGGCTTCTGGGAGAAATATTTCTTCAAGCCGGGAAATCTGGGTTATCCCGTCTTCCAGACCCGTTACGCGAAGGTCGGCGTCTACATCTGCTACGACCGCCACTTCCCCGAGGGAGCGCGGCTCCTCGGGTTGAACGGAGCGGAGATCGTCTTCAATCCGTCGGCCACCGTCGCCGGGCTCTCGCAGTACCTCTGGAAGCTCGAGCAGCCGGCGCACGCCGTCGCGAACGGCTATTTCATGGCCTGCAGCAACCGCGTCGGGACGGAGGCGCCCTGGAACATCGGAAAGTTCTACGGTTCGTCGTATTTCGTGGATCCGCGCGGCAACTTCCTCGCGGTCGGCTCCGAAGACAAAAACGAGCTCATCACGGCGGAGATGGACCTCGACATGATCGAGGAGGTCCGGCGCGTCTGGCAGTTCTACCGGGACCGGCGGCCGGAGACCTACGAAGCCATGGCATCGCTCGTCGGATGACGACGACTCTCATCCGCAACGGCACGATCGCGACGGCGACGGACCTCTACCGCGGCGACGTCTGGATCGAGGGAGAGAAGATCTCCGCGATCGGTT
Organism: Thermoanaerobaculia bacterium; assembly: GCA_038203955.1. Lineage (GTDB taxonomy): Bacteria > Acidobacteriota > Thermoanaerobaculia > UBA5066 > Gp7-AA6 > JALYUA01. The sequence continues at coordinate 44,825 of JBBRDK010000003.1, forward strand.
CGGCCCTGACCCGGCCGGCGGACGTCACCATCGACGCGTCCGGGAAATACGTTCTCCCGGGCGGGATCGACGTACACACCCATCTCGACATGCCGTTCGGCGGGACGACCTCCGCAGACGATTTCGAGTCGGGCACGGTGGCGGCGGCTCATGGCGGGACGACGTCCGTCGTGGATTTCGCGATTCAGTACAGGGGCCAGACCCTCCACCACGCCCGGGACGCGTGGATGAAGAAGGCGGACGGCAAGGCCGCCATCGACTACGGCTTTCACATGATTGTCACCGAGCTCGACGACAGGATCGAGGGGGAGATGGACGCCCTGGTCGGAGAAGGGATCACGTCGTTCAAGCTCTTCATGGCCTACCCGGGCGTCTTCATGCTCGACGACGCCTCCATCTTCCGGGCGCTGCTTCGCACCCGGGAGAACGGCGGCATGATCTGCATGCACGCCGAGAACGGGGGCGTCATCGAGGTGCTGGTGCAGAGGGCTCTGGCCGAGGGGCTCCGCGCGCCGAAGTACCACGCGCTGACCCGTCCCGTGCGCGCGGAGGCCGAGGCCACGCACCGGGCCATCGCGCTGGCGGAAATGGCGGACGTTCCGATCTACATCGTCCACCTCTCCGCCGCGGAAGCGCTCGAGAAAGTCACCGAGGCGCGGGACCGCGGCATCCCGGCGTATGCGGAGACGTGCCCCCAGTATCTTTTTCTTTCCTACGCGAACTACGAGGAGCCCGGCTTCGACGGAGCAAAGTACGTCATGAGCCCCCCCCTTCGCGCCGCGGGGAACGAGGAGCAGCTCTGGCGCGGGCTCGCCGGGAACGACCTCCAGGCGATCTCGACGGACCACTGCCCGTTCTGCATGCAGGGACAGAAGGAGCTCGGCAAGGACGACTTCTCGAAGATCCCCAACGGGGCACCGGGAATCGAGACGCGAATGAGCCTCGTGTGGGACGGCGGCGTGCGCGCGGGAAGGATCTCGATCAACCGGTTCGTCGAGCTGACGTCCACGTCGCCCGCGAAGATCTTCGGCCTCTTCCCTCGCAAGGGCACGATCGCTCCCGGCTCCGACGCCGACATCGTGATCTTCGATCCGGAGAAGAAGGTGACGCTGTCCTCGAAGACACTCCACATGAAGGTCGACTACAACCCGTACGAGGGCCGCGAGGTCACGGGCGCGGCGGAGACCGTGCTCTCCCGCGGTCGGGTCGTGATCGACCGCGGCCGCTTCGTCGGGAAGCCCGGCGCAGGCTCATTTCTGAAGCGCGATCCCAGGTCGTAGAGTCGAAAGAGGAGGCTCGATGAGCACCACGAAGACGTCCGCGCCCACGTCCGAGCTGACCCGCACGGTTCGGGAGAAGCACCGGGAGTTCCTCTTCCCGGCGACCATCCAGTACTACAAGGAACCGATCGTCCTGACCGAGGGGAAGGGCCTGCGCATCCGCGACGCCGACGGGAACGAGTATCTCGACTTCTTCGGCGGGATCCTCACGGTGTCCGTCGGCCACGCGAACGATCGCGTCAACGCCGCCGTCCGCGCCCAGATCGACCGGCTCTCGCACGTCTCGAGCCTCTATCCGTCGCTCCCGGTCGTCGAGCTCGCCGAGCGCCTCGCGCGGATCACTCCCGGCAACCTGAAACAGACCTGTTTCACGGCGTCCGGCACCGAGGCCGACGAGACGGCGGTGATGATGGCGGAGCTCGCCACCGGCTCGACCGAAATCATTGCGCTCCGCCACGGATACTCCGGCCGTTCCACCCTCGCGCAGTCTCTGACCGGGCACTCGACCTGGCGTCCGCTGCCGTCGATGGTGCCAGGCGTGAAGCACGCCGTGTCTCCATACTGCTATCGCTGCCCGCTGCATCTCACATATCCGAGCTGCGGGATCGCCTGCGCCCAGGACATCGACGAGCTCATCCGCACGACGACCACGGGGCGCATCGCGGCCTTCATCGCCGAGCCGATCCAGGGGGTCGGAGGGTTCATCACGCCTCCGCCCGAGTACTTCGAGATCGCCGTCTCGATCATCCGGAAGTTCGGCGGCGTCTTCATCTGCGACGAAGTGCAGACGGGCTTCGGCCGGACGGGCGGCACGATGTGGGGCATCGAGCATTGGGGCGTCCAGCCGGACATCATGACGGCGGCGAAAGGCATCGCGAACGGGCTGCCCCTCGGCATGACGATCGCAACACCCGAGATTGCGGCCGCCCTGAAGGCGCTCACGATCTCCACGTTCGGAGGCAACCCGGTCTCGACGGCGGCCGCCAACGCCACCATCCAGATCATCGAAGAGGAAGACCTCGTCGGCAACGCCGGCCGCATGGGCGCCCTCCTCCGCGGCGGGCTCGAGGAGCTGAAGGCGCGTTTCCCGCACTCAGTCGGCGACGTCCGAGGAATGGGTCTGATGCAGGCGATCGAGATGGTCGTCGACGAGGTCGCCCGCGATCGGACGCCCGATCCCGCTATGACGAACCGGGTGTTCGAAGCGGCGCGGGAACGCGGTCTCCTGATTGGCAAGGGCGGGCTGTACGGAAACACTTTCCGGATCGCTCCCGCCTTGAACGTCACCGCTCCGGACGTGTCCGAGGCTCTCTCGATCCTTCACGACTCGCTCGCGGCGGCCGGCGCGCGCTGATCGGGAGGCGCGTCGGTCCCATGCCCGCCGTCGGCCGGAACGTCCTCCGCAAGGAGGGCCGGGGGAAAGTGACGGGCGCGGCGAAGTACGTGGACGATCTCTCGTTTCCCGGCATGCTGTACGGGACGACGATCCGCTCGACGATCCCCCGCGGCCGGATCCGATCTGTCCGGCTCGAGTTCGATGCGTCCGAATGGGTGGTGGCCGGCGTCTCCGACATCCCCGGACAGAACGTCATCGCGCTCATCGAAGACGATCAGCCGTGCCTGGCCGACGGGCGCGTGAGGCACGTCGCCGAGCCGATCCTTCTTCTCGCGCACGCGGACCGGGAGGCTCTCGCCCGAGCGAAGGTCGCGATCGACTACGAACCGGAGACCCCCGTGTACGATCCGGCGGACTCGCCCCGGGTCTTCAAGGAGATCCTGATCGAGAAGGGCGATGTGGGAAGCGGGTTTTCACGCGCCGCCCGCGTCGTCGAAGGTGAATATCGCACCGGCCACCAGGAACAGCTCTACATCGAGTGCAACGGCGTCATCGCGGTTCCGGAAAACGGCGGCATCACCGTCTACGGTTCGCTCCAGTGCCCCTACTATGTCCACAAGGCGCTGGTCGTGCTTCTCGGGCTCCCGCCCGAAAGGGTGCGCGTCGTGCAGACGGAAACGGGCGGCGGGTTCGGCGGCAAAGAGGAGTACCCGTCGATGCTCGCGGGCCACGCCTCGATCCTGGCGCTGAAGGCGGGGCGTCCCGTGAAGATGGTCTACGACCGCGTCGAAGACATGCTCGCCACGACCAAGCGCCATCCCTCGATCGTCCGGCACAAGACCGGGGTCGCTTCGGACGGCAGGATCGTCGCGATGGACATCGACGTCCTGATGGACGGCGGCGCGTACCTCACGCTTTCGCCCGTGGTCCTCTCGCGCGGCGTCCTCCACGCGACCGGTCCCTACCGGTGCGACGACGTGCGGGTGCACGGCCGGGTGGTGATGACCAACACGCCCCCGAACGGAGCCTTCCGCGGCTTCGGTGCTCCCCAGACGCTGTTCGCCGCCGAAGTGCACATGGAGCGGATCGCGGAGGCCCTCGAGATGGATCCCGTTCGACTTCGGGAATTGAACCTCTTCCGGCCGGGCGACACGACCGCGACGGGCCAGGTCCTCGGAGCGGATTGCAGCGCGGCGGAAGTGCTGCGGGAGGCCGTGGCGCGCACGGGTTTCGAAGCGCGCCGGAAGGCGCTTTCGGGGACCAACGTCGGTCTCGGTCTCTCTCTCTTCTTTCACGGGTCCGGCTTCACGGGCGGAGGCGAAGTTCGCCTCGCCTCTCGCGCGTCCCTAGAGCTGACCCCCACCGGGGCGAGGATCCTCGTCGGGTCGACGGAGATCGGCCAGGGCACTCGGACCATCCATGCGCAAATCGTCGCAGACGCGCTTGGCATCCCGTACGAGAACGTCGAGGTGGCGGAGGCGGACACCGCGTGCGTGCCCGACAGCGGTCCGACCGTGGCGTCCCGGACCTGCATGGTGGTCGGAAAGATCCTGGAGAACTGCGCCCTCGAGATGAAGGCGCGCCTCGGATCCCTCTCTCCCGCGCGCTACCTCGAGCTCCACCCCCCTCTGGTGGTCACCCGCGAGTACGAGAAGCCGGCCGAGCTCGAATGGAGCGACGAGACCTACCGCGGCGACGCCTACGGCGCCTACGGCTGGGGCTGCAACGTCGCCGAGGTGGAACGCGACCCCGACACCTTCGAGATCCGGCCCATTCGGCTGACGGCCGTTTGTGAGATCGGAAAGGCGATTCATCCGACACTCGCCGCCGGCCAGATCGAGGGCGGGACCGCGCAGGGGATCGGCTACGCGATTCTCGAGGAGGTCGTGTTTCGCGACGGCGCGATGGCCAACGCGCAGATGACCAACTACGTGGTCCCGACGACGCTCGACACGCCTCCGATCGACGTGGTGATCCTCGAAAGCGCGTATCCGCACGGCCCTCACGGCGCCAAGGGAATCGGCGAGATGCCGATCGACGGCCCGGCGCCCGCGATCGTGAACGCGATCCGGCACATGGGCGTCGACCTGCGGCAGATCCCGGCGACGCCTGAGCGGGTGATGGAGGCGTCCTGCGTTTCCTCCTGAACGGGCGGGACACCGACCTGTCGGCCCACCCGATGAAGCGGCTCCTGGACGTGCTCCGCGAAGACTGCGCGCTCACCGGCACGAAGGAGGGCTGCGGCGAGGGCGAGTGCGGGGCCTGCACCGTGCTGATCGACGGACAGGCCGTCAACTCGTGCCTCGTGCCGTTCGCTCAGGTCGCCGGCTCTTCCGTCACGACGATCGAGGGGCTCACCGGCGCCGAGGCGCTCCAGTCCGCGTTCATCCGCGAAGGCGGCGCCCAGTGCGGTATCTGCACGCCCGGAATGATCCTCGCCGCGGTCGCGCTCCCGGGAGACGCCGGCCTCCAGGAGATTCGCCGCGGCCTCGCCGGAAACATCTGCCGATGCACCGGGTACGAGGGGATCTACCGGTCTCTTCGGGCGGCCGCGATTCCAGCGGCCGACTGAGGGACGGATGCGCACCGCCCTCTCTTCGTTGTCCCTTCTCGAGCCCCGGTCGCTGGAGGAAGCCCTCTCGATGCTGCGGGACGCGCCCGGGACCACCCCCCTCGCCGGAGGCACGGACCTCTACGTGGGTCTCAACTTCGGGACCGTCCGCGAGACGCGCTTTCTAGATCTCTCCCGGCTGCGCCCGCTGCGGGAGATCGCCCTGCAGGGGGACGTCCTCTCGATCGGCGCGCTCGCGACCTACACCGACATCGTGAGATCGGCCCTCGTGGCCGAACGCCTCCCGATCCTGGCGTCGGCCGCCCGTGAGATCGGCGGCGTGCAGATTCAGAACCGCGGAACGCTCGGGGGAAACGTCGCGAACGCCTCTCCCGCCGGCGACACCCTTCCGGTTCTCGCGGCCGCGGACGCCGTCGTCGTACTCGAAAGCGCCGGCGCGAGCAGGCGAATTCCGTTCACCGGGTTCTACACGGGATATCGGAAATCCGTGCGCCGCTCAGACGAGCTGATCGTCGCGATCGAGATTCCTCCCGTCGAGGGGCGTCAGTGGTTCCGCAAGGTCGGCACACGGGCCGCCCAGGCGATCTCGAAAGTGGTGATGGCCGGCATTCGCTCTCCCCGCCCCCGGCTCGCCCTCGGGTCCGTCGCGCCGACCGTCCTCCGTCTGCCGCTCACCGAGGCGTCGCTCGCGGCGTCCGGGTCGATCCAGGAGGCCCGGCGCGTGCTCGCGAGCGAGATCCATCCCATCGACGACCTGCGCTCGACCGCTGCCTACCGGCACCGCGTCGCGGGAAATCTTCTCGCACAGTTCTGGAGGGAGACGGCGTGAGCGCGCCGACGACTCTTCCCGCCGGCCTGACCGAGGCGCTCGGCGAGCGACTGCGCAAGGCGAACTCCGCGATCGCGGGGCGGTATCCGGGCGAGACGACGCGGCGCCAGCCGGTTCACACGTTCTACGGGGGCGCGCACCTGTTCCGCTCCGACACGGTCCCGAAGCTCGGCGCGTCGGCGCTACGCGCCCTCCAGGAGTACGCGCCCTCGTCCGACCTCTTGAAGAGCGTCCTCGACCTTCCGGAGCCGCTGGCTCCCCTCATCTCGCGGAGGATCGTCGACCGGCTGCGGACCGAGCCGGTCGAGGACTACCGGATCGACTTCGAGGATGGCTACGGCAACAGGCCCGACGCCGAGGAAGACGGCCACGCGGTCTCGGCGGCCCGCGAGGTCGTGACGGGCATGGCTGCCCGGACGCTGTCGTCCTCGATCGGCATCCGCATCAAGCCGTTTACCGAGGAGCTGCGGGCGAGATCCTTCCGGACACTCGACCTCTTCGTCACTCAGATGGTGCGCGACGCCGGCAGGCTCCCGGACAGCTTCGTGGTGACACTCCCCAAGGTCACGGCCCCCGAGCAGGTCGCGGCGCTCGCGGAGCTCTTCGACGCGCTGGAGCGGGGACTCTCCCTGCCGGCCGGGGTATTGGTTCTCGAGATCATGGTCGAGACGCCGCAGTCGATCGTCGGGCCCGCGGGAGAGATCTCGATCGGAGGCCTGGTCTCCGCGGCGGGCGGCCGCTGCCTCGCGGCGCATTTCGGGACCTACGACTACACGGCGTCCCTGAACATCACGGCGGCCCATCAGCACATGCTTCACCCGGCGTGCGATTTTGCGCGGCACGCCATGCAGGCGGCGCTGGCGGGCACCGGCGTCTGGATCTCGGACGGGGCGACGAACGTCCTTCCCGTCCCGCCCCACCGCGGGGAGGACCGGACGTTGACCGGGCGGGAGATCGCCCGGAACCGCGCCGCGGTCCACGCTGCGTGGAAGCTCCACTACGACCACGTGCGGCACTCTCTCGCGAACGCCTTCTACCAGGGGTGGGACCTGCACCCCGCGCAGCTGCCCACCCGATACGCGGCGCTGTATTCGTTTTTCCTCGAAGGGCTCGACGCGGCGTCCGCGCGTCTCAAGAACTTCGTCGAAAAGGCGGGTCAGGCGACTCTCGTCGGGGACGTTTTCGACGACGCCGCGACCGGACAGGGCCTTCTGAGCTACTTCCTGCGCGCATCGGCATGCGGCGCGATCACCGAAGAGGAAGCCGTCGAGAAGAGCGGACTGACCCTCGAGGAGCTGCGCAGCCGATCGTTCGCGAAGATCCTGGCCGGGCGCAAGGCGGCAGGCGGACGGGACCGGGAAACGGGAAACGGGAGCCGAGCGACCAAAGGGAGCGAGACGGCCGCGGTACTCCGCGGTCAACTCGATCGGGAATCGAAGGACTAGGCCAGCGTCCTTCGCCGTACGCCGTTCGCCGTACGCCCGCGCGCAGCGCGCGCCCAGCCCCTAACGCCCCCTTCTCATCGTCGCCTCGATGAGGCCGTAGGGCTCCTCCGTTGCCACGAAGACCTCGCCGGGGTTGTCGAGCCCGAACGGCGACAGGTCGACCAGCAGATGGTGTCTGTTCGGCATCGAAAGCCGGATCTTCGTGACCTCCGAGTGCGCATCGAGCACGGACTCCCCCATCGCGTGGAGCGTGTGTTGCACCGATGCGCTCACGTGATCCGCGAAGGTCTCGAGCAGGGTCGAGCGGATCGCGCGCGCGAGCGGCTCCCACGAGATCTCCCCCGGCCCGTAGGACCAGAGCGCCCGGACCGCCGTGGCGAGGATCCGGTCTTCCGTCTCGCGAAGCGTCGTAAAGGCGTCTCGCAGGAATCCGGAAAATCCGGAGCTCGCGGATTTCAAGAGCGTCAGCTCTTCGAGGCCGGCGTGAACGGAGGCGTCCGACCGGGTCCGTTCGACGCGGACGACCCGGCGCTCGGCCCCGGAGAGGGCAAACGCGCTCGGATGCTCGCCGCTGCCCGACGGAAGCCGGCTCCAGGGACGCTCGGAGATCGAGACGCGCGCCGCGGAGGCGGCGGCGCTCGCCCCGAGAAAATGCTCGGCGAGCGCGAGCGCGAACGTTTCGATCGCGCCGATGCCCCGCGTGCGTGCCAGCGCGTAGACGGTGTTCTTCATCGTGTCGGTCGGTAAGACGTCCGAGTTGTCGCCTTCGACGTGAGCGGCTTCGAAGTCGCCTTCGAGCGCGATCGCGACCGTCAGGTCCCGGATCTCGTGACGGTCCCCCCGGCGCCTGCGGTGCACCAGCCGGATCCCGGACTTCCCGTAGGAGTTTTCAGCGAGCATGGTCAGAAGGACTGAAAACTGAAAACTGAAAACTGAAAACTGACACTCAGCTTCCCCGGTACGTCGAGTATCCGAAAGGCGACAGCAGCAGGGGAACGTGGTGGCGCGAGCCCGCATCGGCGATCTCGAAGACCACCTGCACCTCCGGATAGAAGCCGGCCGCGCCCACGCTCGTGAAATAGGCGAGCGTGTCGAACGTCAGCCGGTACGTTCCCGGGCCAGGCACCGTCTCCAGAAGCCTCGCGCGCCCGTCGGAGTCGGAAACCCCCTTCGACACCGGCGTCCACGCGGAGCCGCCGGAGCGGACCTCGAGAAGCAGGGGGACTCCCGCCGCCGGCCGTCCGCGCGCCGTGTCGAGAACGTGCGTCGTGATCGCGCTCATCGCGCCGCGGCCAGCCTCTCGAGCCGGAGGCGCGTGATCCGGCGCTGTTCCTCCGCGGCGATCGTCAGTTCCGTCGCGGCGTCATTTTCCAATCGCTCCCGGCAGAGGTCCAGCATCTGCCGAGCGGTCTTCCCGGCCGCGCACACGATGAAGATGCGCCCGAAGCGTGCTTCGTACTCGCGATTCGCCTCGGCCAGCAACCGCGCGTCCTCATCGCCGGCCGAGAGCGCAGCCGCCTGCTCGTCTGCCGCGAGTCCCGAGGCGGCTCGGTCGCCGATGCGCGGATGGGCATCGAGCGCCTGGAGCCGCTGCGAGTCCGGGAGAGAGCGCCACGTCGCGTCCGCGGCCTCGAAGAGCCGGTCGAGCGAGCGGAACGGGCGCGCGGCGGCCATTCGCCGAGCCCACTCCGGCGAGCCGCAGCATCCGAGCAATTCCCTCTCCGCCGCGTCGGGTGGCAAGGCGTCCAGGAGGCCGATTCCGGCGGCCGTCAAACGATTCCGCCGGGCGCCGGAGAACCTGCCGACACCGGAGCCGGGGCCCACAGCCGGAGACGGCTCACGCCCCCGTCCGGATAGATGTTGAAGCGCGCATGCGTAGCTTCTCCGGCGGGGGCGAGCTCGCGCTCGAAGCGGTGAAGGGTGTGCGGGAAGAGCTTCGTCTCCGGCAGAATCTGGTCCCACTCGCGGGAGGACTCCTGAAGCTCCGAAACGCCGGCCCCCGGCGAACGGCAGACCTCGACGGAGCAGCTGCCGGGCGCGTTTCCCTTGAAGTGCACAGTGTCGACGTCGATCCGCCGCACCATTCCGGATCGCCCGAGCCGCACGATCGCCCAGTCGTGGCCGATGCCCCGGCGCCGCCGCGTCTCCCAGCCGTCTCCCATGTCGCGGCCGCGACCCGGCATGATCAGGTTCTGCCGCGTCCCGAAAAACTCGTCGCTCGCGGCGAGAACCAGGCCTCCGTTTTCGACGGCCGCGAGATCGACCTCGCCTCCGGCGCGCGCGACCCGGTCCCAGTCGGGGGCGACCTCGCCGTGCACCCGCAGCCGCGCGACCCCGCCGTCGGGAAAGATGTTCAGCCGCACGTGGGTGAACGGACGGGGGGCGGCGGCGGAAAAGACGTTCTGCGAGTCGGGCCGCACGGGCGACTTCGGCACCAGCTCGGTCCAGGAAATCTTCTCGGCTTCCCAGGGCTCCGGAGAGAGATCCGCGGTCTCACACGCTTCGATCGAGCACGCCTCCGGCGCGTTGCCCTTGAAGTGGGTGGTGTCGATGACGAACCCGTGCAGGATCCCCGGAAAGCCCAGCCGGACCACGCACCAGTCGTGGCCCAGGCTCCGCCGGCGACGGGTCTCCCATCCATCCATCCACTTGCCGCGGTCGTTGTACTCCCCTTCGCGAAAAACCGGCTTGCCGGGCTTCAGGAGGTTTTCGCGGGGCGCGAAGAACTCGTCGTTCGCGGCGATGGCCGAGCCGCCCAGCCGTTCGGAGGCGAGGTCGATCAGGTCCATGAAGTCCGGCACGGCGCTCCCTTCCACCAAGTCCTCAACCCGACAAGAGGAGCTCGCCGCGCCCGGCGCGGACGAGACGGCCGCCGTCGAAGATCTTCTCACCTCTGAGATAAGTGGTCTTGACGCGACCTCGCAGCTCGCGTCCGGCGTACGGAGTCTGCGGATGCCGCTGGTGGAGACGCGAGGCATCGACGACCCGCACCGACGCGGGGTCGAAAACGACGAGATCCGCCTCGCGCCCCGCGGCGATGGCTCCCTTGTCGTGCAGAAGCCCGGCGAATCGAGCCGGCGCCGCGCTCATCCAGTCGACGACACGTTCCGGAGCGACCCGCCGCTCCTCGGCGCCCGTCCAGACGGCGGCGAGGGTGAGCTCGAGAGACGCGATCCCTCCCCAGGCCGAGCCGAAGTCGCCCTCGGCCAGCCGCTTGTCCTCGGGAGGGCAGGGAGAGTGATCCGAGACGACCATGTCGATGACGCCGTCCGCGAGTCCTTTCCAGAGGCGCTCGCGGTTCTCGCGCCCGCGGATCGGAGGCGCGCACTTGAAGAGCGTGGCCCCGTCCGGGATCTCCTCCGCGGCGAACGTCAGGTAGTGGGGGCACGTTTCGACGGTGACCGGGAGGCCCTCCGCGCGTGCGGCCGCGAGGGGTGCGAGCGCGTCGGCGGCCGAGAGGTGCAGGACGTGAACCGCGACGCCGGTTCCGCGCGACAGGCGGATCACCGCCTCGACGGCCGCCACTTCGGCGGCGGCGGGACGCGAGGCGAGATAGGTCGAGTAGGAGCTCGGCGGCCCCGCGAGCCTTCCGAGAAGCGCGGCGGATTCGGCGTGGACGAGCAGAGGGGCGCCGCTCGCCGCCAGCTCGCGCGCGGCGGCGAGGAGATCTTCCTCCGAAATGTGACCGAACTCCGGCGCGCCCGACGGCGCGAGGAAGCACTTGAATCCGAAGGCTCCCGCGGCCCGCAGGCCCGCGAGCGCGGGAGCGTTGCCCGGGACGAGCCCGCCCCAGAATCCGACGTCGACCGAGCACCGCGCCGCGGCGGCATCGATCTTCGCGAACCATCCCTCGCGCGTCGTGGTCGGCGGGATCGAGTTCAATGGCATGTCGATCACGGTGGTGATCCCGCCCGCGGCGGCGGCGGCCGTCGCCGTCTCGAACCCTTCCCAGTGGGTCCGTCCGGGCTCGTTGACGTGGACGTGGGTGTCGACGAGGCCCGGGAGGACTATCGCGTCGCCGGCGTCCTCGACGGTGATCCCGGCGTCGGGGCCGTCGTACGGATCGACCGACACGATGCGGCCGCCCGCAACGCGGACTCCCGCCGGCCGGAGGCCTTCCGGGGTCGCCACGCGTCGGCTTCGGAGCACGAAATCCGTGCGGATCATCGGATCAGCCTTCCATCATAAGGGCCTAGAATGGCCGCGCGTGGCGACGTCCGTTTACGGGAACGAGAAGCGGCACGGAGACGGCCGCGTGGAGCTGATCGATCAGACGCGGATCGCCGCCTCTCCCCTCACCAACAAGGACCTTCTCCCCGTCCCGATCTCCCGGCGAACCTGGACCACGTACAACTATGCGGCGCTCTGGATCAGCATGGCGCACTGTATTCCGACCTACTACATGGCCTCCGGATTGATGGCCGCGGGCATGAACTGGTGGCAGGCGCTCATCACGATCCTCCTCGGCAACGTCATCGTCCTCGTGCCGATCCTCTTGAACTCGCATCCCGGGACGCGTTACGGAATCCCGTTCCCCGTTTTTGCGCGCGCGGCGTACGGGACGCTCGGGTCGAACCTCCCGGCGATCATGCGCGCGCTGGTGGCGTGCGGCTGGTTCGGCATTCAGTGCTGGATCGGCGGCGAGGCATTGAACACCCTCTTCCAGGCGATCGACCCGAAATGGACGGCCCGTTTCGGAAGCGGATTCTCGGGACACTCCGGGGCGGAGTGGATCTCCTTCCTCCTGTTCTGGGCGCTGAACATCGTCATCGTCTACCGCGGGATGGATCTGCTTCGGAAAGTCGAGAACTGGGCGGCGCCGTTCGTGCTCGTGATGACCGCCGCTCTTCTCGTCTGGGCGATCCGGCGCGCGCACGGCCTCGGCCCGCTGCTGGCGCAGCCGGGATCTCTGCGAACGTTCCGGGAGTTCTTCCCGGTGTTCGTGCCGTCGTTGACGGCGATGATCGGCTTCTGGGCAACGCTGTCTCTGAACATGCCCGACTTCACGCGCTTCGGCCGCAGTCAACGCGACCAGATGATCGGACAGGTCGTGGCTCTTCCGACGACCATGTCTCTCTTCGCGGCGATGGGGGTCCTGATCACGAGCGCGACGGCGATCATCTACGGAAAGGCCATCTGGGATCCGGTCGTCCTCGTCGGAAAGTTTTCCCAGCCGTTCATCGTCGCCGTGTCGATGTTCACGGTCGTGGTCGCCACGCTCGCGGTGAACATCGCGGCCAACGTCGTGTCGCCGGCGAACGACTTCGCGAACGCCTTCCCGCGGCTGATCCGCTTCAAGACGGGAGGCCTCATCACGGGAATCATCGGAATCGTGATGCAGCCGTGGAGGCTCCTCGCGGATCCCTCAGGCTACATCTTCACGTGGCTTCTCGGATATTCCGGAGGCCTCGGATCGATCGCCGGCGTCCTGATCGCGGACTACTGGATCGTCCGGCGGACCCGGCTGCGCCTGGAGGACCTCTACCTGCCTCGCGGCGTGTATCGCTACGCGGGAGGGTGGAACTGGAAGGCCGTCGTCTCGACGCTCACCGGATGCGCGCTGGCCTGGGGGGGCCTTCTCTGGCCCGCGTTGAAGCCGCTTTACGCTTACGGCTGGTTCGTCGGGTTTTTCGCGTCCGGCCTGCTCTACTGGGCGCTCTCCGGGCGCGAGGTGGAAGGCAGGAGGCGGAAGGCGGGCCGCGACCGAAAACGGAAACGCGCGTCAGAGATCGCCGGGGACGAACCGATTCGCGCTCAACGCTCAACGCTCAACGCTTGACGCCCGACGCTCCCTTCTCAAACTTCGCCAGCCTTTCGTAGAGCCAGTCCTTCATCGGGCGGACGGGCTGGTCCGGCAATCGGAGCTGGTAGGGCTTTCCGGATTCCTGGGAATGGGACGCGACTCCTTCGATGAAGTCACGGACCGTCTGGACGCGCTTCCCGGCCATCATGAGCTTGAACTTCAGGTGAGAGACCGCCTTCGAGGCCGGATATTCCTCACCGTTGCGGATGAAGACGCCCCGGGAGTTCCGAACCTCTTCGATGAGCCAGTCGATCCTCTTCTGTTCGGCCGCCGGCCGCGACGCGGCGAGTGCGGCGGCGGCGAAGAGAAGCAGGACGGCCATTGTCGCGATGGTCCGCCTTACCGACATTGCCTCAGACGTTGTCGCGGAGAGTTGCTCTACCGTCATGGCATCCATCGCTCCTTCTCAGCGCGAATCCGGCGCTCCCGCCCCCCGCCTACCGCCTTCCGTCAGTAATACGGCTCCCAGATCCAGAAGACCAGCTCGGCGAGCCGCTGAACCAGGCCCCGTTTGTCCCACGCCTCATGGGTGATCTCCTGGCACCGCTTCCTGTCGTCTTCGAACATCGCCTCCATCTTTCGGGCGAAGCCCCGGTCGTAGAACGCGAGGCTTTCCTCGGCGTTGCGGCTCATCGAGCGCGAGTCGAAGTTGATCGAGCCGATCGTCGAGTACAAACCGTCCACGACCATCGTCTTGTTGTGCATCATCGTGCCGCGGTATTCGTAGATCTTCACTCCGCCCTTCAGGAGCTCTCCGTAGTGAAGCCACGAGGCAAAGCGGACCATCGGGAGATCGATGTGCCGCCCGGGCACCATCACCTGGACGTTCACCCCGCGCTGCACCGCGGCCACGAGCGCCTCGCGCACCTGTTTGTCGGGCAGGAAGTAGGCGTTCTGGATGTCGATGCTCTTCGCCGCGGACTGGATCGCGACGTAGTACAGCATCTTGGCAAGGGATGAAGAGTCGCCCCGCGACGACTTGATGGCCTGCGCCTGGATGGACGCCGCATTCTCGATCTTCGGATAGAAGCCCTCACCCGCGAGGATCTCTCCCGTCGTGTAAGTCCAGTCCTCGCTGAAGATCGCCTGCATCTGCGCGACGACCGGGCCCACCACCCGCACCTGCGTGTCGCGCCACTCGTTCGTATTCCGCGCGTTTCCCAGCCACCGTTCGTCGATTCCGAGTCCTCCCGTGTAGGCGATCCGGCCGTCGACGACGAGGATCTTGCGGTGCGTGCGCCGGCTGACCTTGTAGATGGTGAAGAGACGCACCGGCCGGTACTTGCGCACGTGAACGCCGGCCTTCTTGAGCTCGGCCTCGAGACCCTTGAGCTTGCTTCCCCACGCGTCGATCAGGAAGCGAACCTCGACCCCTCTCTTCGCCGCGTCGATCATGGCGTCGGCAAACTGGCGGCCCGCGCGGTCCGGCTGGAAGATGTACGTCTCGAGATTCACCGTTTTCTTCGCCGCCCGGATGTCGCGCGTCATCGCGGGAAAGATCTCGTCTCCGTTCTTCAAAAGCTCGGCATCGTTGCCTCCGACCATCGCGGTGCCGAGCGTGTCCATCGAGCGCCGGAACGACGGATCGTCGACCGTGAAGGGATGGTCGAACTTGTAGACATCCCGCTTCTCGGACCCCACGATGTTGGTGATGAACGTGCAGCCGGAAGACGAAAGGCCGCAGACGAAGAGCAGAAGGAGCGGCGAGGCGAGGAAACGGCGCATTGGTGCCGCTCGTATTCAAGAAGTCTGCCCGTACGGCAAACCCGTTATCCGTGAGCGGATTACCTCGCCCGCGCCCCCGGCCGGCCTCGGAGAGCTGAACAGGGACCGGACAGCGACGATGTTTGATTAGGATCCGCCTGTGAACGAAGGATCCCGCGTTGCGCTGGTCACGGGGGCGACCCGGGGAATCGGACGCGCGATCGCGCGGCGGCTGCACGCCGACGGGTTCGAAGTGGTCATCTCGGGCCACACCGTCGACTCGACGCGCCGCGCGGTGGAGGAGTTCGACAAAGAGGGGCTCAGGATTTCAGGCCGCGCCGCGGATGCGCGCCGCGAGGATGACCAGAAGGCTCTCGTCGAGTTCGCGGGATCGAAACGGGGGCGGCTCGACGTCCTCGTGAACAACGCGGGGATCGGAGAGTTCGGTCCGGTCGACAAGCTCGACCCGGAGCGGTTCCGCGACGTCCTCGAGACGAATCTTTTTGGCCCTTTCTACGCCATTCGCGCCGCGGCCCCTCTGATGAAGAAAAACGGCGGGGGGTTCATCGTCAACATCGCCTCGCTCGCGTCCGTCAACGCCTTCGCGGGCGGCGCCGCGTACAACGCCTCGAAGTTCGGGCTCCTCGGCCTGTCCGAGGCCTCGATGCTCGACCTCCGCCACGACGGGATCCGGGTCGCCGCCGTCCTGCCCGGTTCGGTTGCCACGGAGTTCGGCGGGCACGGCGACCGGCGCGAGAGCTCCTGGATGCTGTCGGCCGACGACGTGGCGGAAGCGGTGTCCGACCTGGTCCGTTTCCCGGATCGCGCGATTCCCTCGCGCATCGACCTGCGTCCTTCGAGGCCGCCGAAGAAATAGCTGTCAGCTGTCAGCTGTCAGCTTTTCTGCCAGCGGTCCCCGGCGGCATCGCCTCTCCGGGCGGAGGTCCGATCTTGTTGTACCCGTCGAGAGCGGCCACCTTGTAGCACTCGGCAAAGGTCGGATAGTTGAAGACGTTGTCGACGAAATAGTCGATGGTCCCTTCGAACGCCAGGACGGCCTGGCCGATGTGGACGAGCTCCGTGGCCGCCGACCCGATGATGTGAACCGCCAGGAATTTCCGGGTCTCGCGGTGGAACAGGATCTTCAGGAGCCCGTACGAGTCGCCCAGAATCGCTCCCCGCGCGATCTCGCGGTAGCGCGAGATGCCGATCTCGTAAGGGACCCCCGCCCTGGTGAGCTCCTCTTCGTTGGGGCCCACCATCGAGATCTCGGGCACCGAATAGATGCCGTAGGGAAAGAGGTGCGGCATCGACTTCGCGCGAACTCCGAACGCCGCGCACGCGGCGATCCGTCCCTGCTCCATGGACGTCGAGGCGAGCGAGGGAAAACCGATGACGTCCCCGGCGGCGAAGATGTGCGGCACGGCGGTGCGGTACTGATCGTCCACCACGATTCGTCCCCGGGCGTCCGTCGAAAGCCCGGCGGCGGGCAGGTTCAGCTCCGCGGTCGCCCCCACGCGGCCTATCGAATAGAGAAGCAGCTCGGAGATGATCTTCTTCCCCGACTTCAAGGTGGCCACCGCGCGGTGCGGCCGCTCGACTTCGACGGACGCCACGTCCTCCCCCAGACGCAGCGTGCAATCCATGTCGCGCATCTTGTAGGCGAGGGCTTCCGCGATCTCGGCGTCGACGAACTCGAGCAGCCGGGGGCGCTTGTCCACCAGCGTGACCTCGACGCCGAGCGCCGCGAACATCGAGGCGTATTCGGTCCCGACGACTCCCCCGCCGACAACGGTCATCGAGCGCGGAATGGACTTCAAGGTCAGGATGCCGTCCGACGTGATCACGGTCTCGCCGTCCACGGAAACGCCCGGGGGCTCGGTGGGGGACGTGCCGGTCGCGATGATGACGAACTCCGCGGTGACTTCGGCGCGCCCCCCCGGGGCGTCGATCATCAGCTTGTGCGGATCGGCAAAGGACGCCGCGCCGGTTACGACCGACACGCCGTTTCGCCGGAGCTGGTCGCGTATGACGTCCGTCTCGCGCGCGATCACCTTGGAGCACCGCGAGAGCAGGTCGTCCATCGTCATCGTGTCGCTCGAAAGGCAGGCGGACCCGTACGCGTCCCGGTGAAGAAACCCGGTCAGATAGAGCACCGCTTCGCGGAAGGTCTTGGAGGGAATCGTGCCGGTGTTGATGCAGACGCCCCCGACCGCCGTTCGCTTTTCGCAGATCGCGACCTTCTTGCCGAGCTTGGCGGCCTGGATCGCCGCCCGCTGCCCGGCGGGACCGGTCCCGATCACGACGAGATCGAACGCGGACATCGGCGGAGTTTACCGCCCGGCCGCGTGCGATAGATTCTGCGCCTCGATGCAAACCCTCGCGATCGTCGGCGGCGTCCTGTTGATCCTGACCGTGCTCTGGGACGCGTTCGAGACGATCGTCCTGCCGCGTCGAGTCTCCCGGCGCTTCCGGCTGACGAGGCTCTTCTACCTGGCCACCTGGGCCCCCTGGCGGTCCCTCGGGCTGCGGCGGCGCGCCGGAAACCCGCGCGAGAACTTCCTCTCGATCTACGGCCCCCTGTCCCTCCTTCTCCTGCTGGTGACGTGGGCGCTGGCGCTCGTCTTCGGTTTTGCGCTTCTCCACTGGGGCATCGGAACCCGGCTCATGATGCCGCGCGGGCTCCAGGGATTCGGGGCGGATCTCTACTTTTCGGGAACGACCCTCGTGACGCTGGGCCTGGGAGACATCTCGCCCTCCACGCCGTCCGCCCGGGTTCTTACCTTCATTGAGAGCGGAACGGGGTTCGGATTTCTCGCGCTGGTCGTGGGGTATCTGCCGACCCTCTCGCAGGCCTTCTCCCGCCGGGAGACCAACATCGCTCTTCTGGACGCGCGGGCGGGTTCTCCGTCGACGGCCTCGGAGCTGATCCGGCGCCACGCGGGCGACCCCGACCGAGGCGAAAATCTGGGGGATCTTCTGCACGACTGGGACGTCTGGTCCGCGGACCTGCTCGAAACGCACATCTCGTTCCCCGTGCTGGCCTACTACCGGTCGCAGCACGACAACCAGTCCTGGGTGGCGGCCCTGACCACCGTGCTCGACGTCTGCTCTCTCGTCATCGCGGGCGTCGAGAACGGGCCGTTGCGTTCGGCGCGCCTGACGTTCGCAATGGCGCGGCACGCCGTCGCCGACATGAGTCAGGTGTTCCACCTCGAGCCGGCCTCCCGCTCGGAGCAACGGCTTCCCGCGGGCGATCTGGTACGGCTGAAAGGTGTCATGGAAGCCGCTGGAATGGCGATGAGGGAAGATCCGGAGACCGAAGAGCGCCTGCGCCGGCTCATCGCGATGTACGAGCCCTATGTCGACGCGCTCTCCCGCCATCTGCTGATGCCGCTGCCGCAATGGGTCCCGCCGCTCGGCGCTCGCGACAACTGGCAGACGACCGCATAGCGGAACGGCGGAGATGGACCCCGGAAGAGCGGCCACGGAGAGGAGAGAAAAGGCTCTTCCCTCCCCGCGTTCCGGCGGCCCGAAGGGCGGCAGAATTGCCTCCTGACCTCGCAAAGCGGCTCGCCTTCTATCTCGGCTGCGTCCTCGGCGGTGCGTGGTTCGTTTTCTGCTCCGCGGCGGGAACGATCTGGCTTCTCGTCTCGCCCGGAAACCGGCAGACCCTCTACTGGTTCGGCCGCGTTTTCTGCCGGGGGTTGACGCGCCTGATGGGCTGGAGGGTCGACCCGGACCATCCCGATCGACTCCGCGCGTTGCGGCCGTGCGTCATCGTCGGAAACCATCAGAGCTTTCTGGACGTCGTCACCTTCGGCTCGATCTTTCCGCCCCGTACGGTCTCGGCGGGCAAGCGGGAGATCGGAAAGATCCCCGTGTTTGGCTGGTTTTACCGGCTCTCGGGAAACCTGATCATCGACCGCGCGCACGCGCGGAGCGCACTCGCGTCCCTCGAAGCGGCGGCGGATGCGATGCGAACGGAGAAGATCGCGGTCTGGTTCATGCCCGAGGGGCACCGGAACCAGGCGGCGCGCCTTCTTCCTTTCAAGAGCGGCGCGTTTCGCCTCGCGATCGCCGCGCAGGCTCCCGTCATCCCCGTGGTCGCCGAGCCGCTCACCGCGATCGCCGACACGAATCGCCGCCTCGCCCGGCCGGGAACGTTGAGGGTCCGCGTGCTCGAGCCCGTGCCGACCGAAGGTCTCTCGACGGCGGACGTTCCCGCCTTGACCTCGCGCGTGCGCGATCGCATGCAGGAGGCGCTG
The DNA here is from genome assembly GCA_038203955.1 of Thermoanaerobaculia bacterium. Taxonomy (GTDB): domain Bacteria; phylum Acidobacteriota; class Thermoanaerobaculia; order UBA5066; family Gp7-AA6; genus JALYUA01. Next base: position 64,062 of record JBBRDK010000003.1, read on the forward strand.
GACGCCATGGCCGCGAGCACCTCGTGAAGGAGGACCGTTCCCTCGAGCTCCAGGGAGACGCGCTCAGGAATCTGATCGAGTCGGCGGCCCGGCGGATCGTCGAGCACATCGCCTCTCTGCCCGCACAGCCGTCGGCGGACAACCGGGACCCCGCCGGCCTGGCGCGGTCGCTCCGCGAGACGCTGCCGGAGTCCGGAGAGGACGCCGAGAAGCTGCTCGATCTTCTGTTCACGACCGTCATTCCGCGGAGCTTCAACACCGCGGGCCCCGGATACCTTGCTTACATCCCCGGGGGCGGCCTGCCCCACTCCGCTGTGGCCGACCTCATCGCGGATGCGACGAACCGTTACGTCGGCGTTTTCGCGGCCGCGCCCGGTCTGGCGCAGATCGAAGCGAACGTCATCCGCTGGTTCTGCGCGATCGTGGGATACCCGGAGACCGCAGGGGGCATTCTCACGACCGGCGGATCTCTCTCGAATTTTTCGGCGATCGTCACCGCCCGGCGCGATCGTCTCCCGGACGACTTTCGAATGGGGACGCTGTACGTCTCGGACCAGACGCACCATTCCATTCAGAAAGCCGCCAGTCTCGCGGGCTTTCCCGAATGCAACGTCCGGGAGATTCCGTCGGACACACGGTTTCGGATCCGGCTCGACCTGCTGTCCGCGAAGGTCGCCGAGGATCGAGCGGCGGGTTTTTCCCCGTTCTTCGTCGTGGGCAACGCGGGGACCACGAACACCGGGGCGGTCGACGACCTCGAGGCTCTCGCCGACGTCGCGAAGGCGGAAAAGCTGTGGCTCCACGCGGACGCCGCGTACGGCGGGTTCTTTGCCTTGACCGAGCGGGGGCGGAAACGCCTGGCCGGGATCGAGCGATCCGACTCGGTGGTCCTCGACCCCCACAAGAGCCTCTTTCTCCCATACGGAAACGGCTCGCTCCTGGTGCGCGATCCCGAGACCCTCAAGAAGGCCCATGCCCTCTCGGCGGACTATCTCCCCCGGATGCAGGAGGACTCGGACCTTTCCGACTTCACCCTCCTCTCCCCCGAGCTGTCGCGGGACTGGAGGGGCCTGCGCGTGTGGCTTCCCGTCAGGATGCACGGCATCGGTGTCTTCCGCACGAACCTCGACGAAAAGCTCGACCTCGCGGAATGGGCGGTGCGGGAGCTGGCGCGCATTCCGGGCGTCGAGATCCTGGCGGAGCCTCAGCTCTCGACTCTCGCCTTCCGCCTGACGCGCGCGGGGCTCTCGGCCGCGGAGACGGACGCGTTGAACGCCGCCTGGATGGAGAAGACGAACGGGCGCGGCCGCGTGTACCTGACCGCGACGAGACTCGGCGGTCGGTTTGCGATTCGTATCTGCGTGCTGTCGTTTCGCACCCACCTCGACCGCGTGGAGGCCTGCCTGGAGGATCTGCGCGCGTCGATCGCGGAGGTTTGAAGAACCGGAGCCGGGAATCGGGAGCCGAGCGACCAACGGGAGCGAGACGGCCGCGGTACTCCGCGGTCAACTAAATCGGGAGCCGAAGGGATGACGCGATCCCGGGATCTGCGCGCTAACGCCTCCGTTCCGGAGCGCGATCCAGCGCGTCGATCTCATCGCGCAGGCCGAGAAGCTCCCAGCGCTGGAGCGCGATGGGGACGTTGCCGTTTTTCCAGAGAGAGTCGTGGAAGGCGCGCAACGAGAACTTATTGCCCTGAACGCGGCGGGCGTCGGCGAGGAAACGGAGGATCTGCAGCTTCCCGATCTCGTAGCTGATCGCCTGTCCGGGCGCGGACGCGAACCCCTCCGCCTCCTGGCGGGCCGTCGCGGGATCCATCGGCACGACCGAGGCGAGATATTCGGCGGCTTGGTCGATGGAGAAATCGCCCAGAGCGAGCCGGACGTCGGCCTCGACACGAAGCGCGCGGAGCCGCAGGAACGTCGCGACGATCTCGCGCGTCCGCGGGCTGTCGTCGAAGTAGCCGGCGTCGAGCATCATCTCCTCGGCATAGAACGCGACGCCCTCGTTGGCGGAGGAGTCGTAATACGCGCGGCGGACGGGGTCTTCGTGCGCCCACGAGATCGCGAGCTGAAACGAGTGCCCGAGAATCCCCTCGTGGACGAGGACGGGCCGGGGATCCCGCGCCATCGACAGGGCGAAGAACCCGAGCGAGGGGCCGGGCGGGGGGATGTAACGGACGGCGTCCTCGCCGGGCCGTCCGGCCGACGCCAGGTCGTCGTGCTCCCCGAACGGCGCGAGGGCCGAGAGGTACGCGGGCAAAGCGGAGGCCCGGTACCGCCGGGTGGACGCCGGAATGGTCAACAGATTCTTCTCTTCCAGAAACCGGCGCGCAGCGGCTTCCTCCCTCGTCACCCTCGAGATTTCGGCGGCCTGGTCGGAAAAAATCGGAAGAGGGGGAGCTCCTCCGCTTCTCGCTTCCTCGAGGGCTTCCCGCGCGCCCGCCCGCGCCCACTCCTGGCGGCCCATGGCGAGAATCTCCTCCGGCGTGTAAGGCAGCAGAGCCACGCTCCTGAGGTAGAAGAGATAGGCCTCCCGGCCCACCGCCGTCTGCGCCCTCAGGCTCGGAAGGCGGTTCCCGAGCCACTCCCGGTAGCCCTCCAGAGCGGCGACGGCGCGCTCCGCCGGCGAATCGAGCGAGTCGCTCCCCGGCGGAAGCAGGGGCTTCACGTCCCGGACGGCGGCGGTGAGCCGCTCTCGGATGTCGCCGAGACGCGAGACCGCCAGCCGGGCCAGCGGTCCCTCGGCGCGAACGAGGTTTCCCCTGGCGCTTTCGATCGTGCCCGGAATGGACGCGATGCGCCGCGCGAGCTGCGAGGCGCGGCTCTTCGAGAACGGCGGCGGCCGCACGAGCGCGTCGAAGACGGCGCCGGCCGTCTGATCGACGTAGAACATCGGATTGCGCTCCCAGCCGCGCTCGACGTCGAGCTCCCAGCGAACGCGCGCGAAGGCGGAGCGCAGAAGACGCCGGTCCACCTGCCATGCGGACGGCATCCCCGACGGGTCGATCCTTTCGAGACGCGACTCGAACGCGGAGACTTCGCGCCGCCGACGCTCGACGGCCGAGCGCGTCCATTCCGGCGCCCAGTCGGCGGGCCTGTCGATGCGCGGGATGTCGTCCGACGTGATCGGCTGATTCGCGGCGCGCCATTGCCAGAATTCGCGCGAGATGTTCTGAAGCTCGTCGGCGCGAGCGGCGGCGGGAAAAAGCAGAAGCGCGGCGAACGTCCAGAGGGCGAGCGTTCGCGTCTTCACAACGAAAGTGTACGGCCGCCGGCGCCGTTCCAGGCTCTCAGGACGGTCGCGGCGCCGAGGACGGCGATTCCCGGTCCGCCCCGATCGGGCGTCCCGGAGGCGGCGGCACTTTCTTCGGATGAGTCTTGCGCGTTTCGGGCTGATCGAAGAACTCGACGATGTCGCGTTCTGCCTGGCGCAGGTGAGCCTCGGCGGCGGGATCCGTCGAGTGACGCGACTTCAGCTCCCGATCGAGAGTTCGAAGCCTCGCGCCCGACGCGGCGCGCACCTCCGGCGCCGTGTCCGTCCGGCTCGCGAGCTCCAGGAGCGCGTCGAGGACTCCCCGCTGGGCGACTCTCCGCAGCGCCGCAAGGCGGGGGGAACGATCCGGCGCCGCGCCCCAGGTAGCGGACACGAGGCGCCCCGTCAGGGACTCGAAGGTGAGAGCGCCGCGCGCGGAGGCGAGAGTCAGACGCGCCGCGCGCTCCGGATCGAGCAGAGGATCGACGACCAGCCCGACGAGCGCCCTCGCCGCCGAATAGAGGCTGAACGTGTCTCCCGCTTCCGACGCGAATCGCTCCACCGTCTCCCTCGTGCCCGAAGGAGCGGGCACGAGGGCCGCGAGGATCCGGTCGGGGATATCGAGATTTAGCGGCTCGATCGTCGAGAGCAGCAGATCGAGCGCCTGCCGTTGCTTCTCTGCGGGAACCCACGCCACGGGAGTCTGCCCGTCTCCCGCCACGGCATTCGTCTGAAACTGGCCGCCGACGAACTGCTGAGCGGCCTGGATTCCGAAGCGGTGGTACAGGTAGGCGAGGTTGAAGCGCCGTTGGAGGTCGTAGACCCACTCGCCCGGCTTCAGCTGGCCCGTGCCGAACCGGTCGAGCACGACCCGCCTCACGTCGGACGTCGTCGCGAGCCACTGCACCGGATCGGCGCCCCAGTCGTACTCGGCCCAGCGCGGGTCGGAGTCGAGCGGATAGACGATGCCCCTCGCATACCCCTCGCGCACGATGCGATCGAGAGCAGGACGGTCGGAGGACGTCGTGTATCCCCAGCGGATCGCGAGCCGGTCGTAGGAGCCGACGTCTTTCGGGTAGGCGTCGGACAGATCGAGCCTGCCGTTCTTCACCTGGATGTTGGGCGCCAGATAGTCCATCACGGAGCCCCACCCGAACGTCGTCGCCGCCCAGTTGTGCATGAGACCGATCGTGTGGCCCACCTCGTGTGCCGAGAGATAGGCGAGGCGCTGGAGGACGAGAGACTGCTCGTCGAGGTCTGCGTCGCCGGCCGCCAGCGACGAGACTTCCGGCGCATCGCCGGCGGCGCAGGCGCCGAGCGGGGCGGGTGCGCGCAGGTTCTGCCACATCCGCGAGGTCGTGCGCCGCCGGTGCGAATCGATGCGGGCGACCCCATGAAGGATCTCGCCCGTGCGGGGGTCCGTCTGCGCGCCACCGACCGACCAGCCCCTGTCCATCCGGTTGATCCACTCGATACCGGAGTAGCGCGCATCCAGAAACGTCGCGCCTTCGGGCAGGTCTTTCAGGACGAACGCGTTGGAAAAACCGGCCTCTTCGAAGGCGTGGTTCCACCACAGCGCGCCCTGCCGGATCGCCGTGCGCTCGGGCTCCGGGATGCCGCGGTCCAGGTAGTACGTGATCGGCTCGAGGGGCTCGGAGACCGCGGCCGCGGGGTCGCGCTTGACGAGCCTCCACCGCATCGCGAGAAATCTTTCGATCGGCTCGGTGTAGGGCGCCGCATGGTCCACGTACCGGCGAGGGATGAAACCGATCCGGGGATCGAGCTCCCGCGGCACGAAGCCGGGCTCCGGCAGTTTTAGAAACGTATGGTGAATCCGCAGGCTCATCGTGTGGCCGTCGGGAAGGACCGGCGCCAGGCTTCGGGGCGGGTTGTCGGCGGTGTACGTCGCGATGACTTCGATCTCCGTGTTTTTCGGGAAGGCGCCGGTGCGGTCGAAGTTCAGCGCGGAGCGAGAGACGTCCTGACGCCAGTCGCCGAGCTTCTGCGCCTTCAGCTGGGGAAGGACCTGCGTATCGGCGAGAAGAAAAGGCGTCGCGTCGACGAGGACGCGGTCGCCCTCTTCCGCGACCACCGGAAGCGAGGCGAGGATCGCGGACGGGAACGATTCGCTGACGACCCGCGCGCGTTCCGCATCGCCGACGCCGCTGCGGTGCGACACCTGCCGCTGGTGGAGGAGGACCCGCGGACCGACCCGCTCGAATCGGCAGAGCGCGAGCTCGCCGAGCTGGCCGCGGTCGAGAGAGATCTCGAGAGTCCCCGCGCCGCCGGCGAGTCCGGATCCGTAGAGAAGCTCTTCATTCCAGCGGGAGACTTCCAGAAGAAGCTGCCCGCGTCGGGCGTCCCAGTAGTACGGAAGAAAACCGTCCTGTCGTCTGAGGTCTTTCGTGCGCTCGGAAAAGGAGACCATCCGATCGCCGGCGGGAGGCGCGGTTGTCCTTTCGGGGCTGGATGGGGGAGCCTGAGCCCCCGCGGCAGCGGTGGAGGCAGCGCTGAAGACGACCAGAAGGACGACGGCCCGCATAGGTAACCTCCCGTGTCGAAAAGACTTAAGCGGAAGGGGATCTTAACTCTCCCGCCGGATGTCGTGTCCCGTACAAAACCGGACTGACACCGAGATTCAGTTGTGATTCACTTTTTCCAAAGTTTTCCGATTCTCTTCTGTTGAAAGGAGACCGTCCATGGCCATGGCCAGCACGAACGCCCCGGCTCAAGTTCCCCAGGAACCCCGCTCCGAGCAGACGAACACCGAGCGCAATGAACGTCTCTATCGTGGTGACAAAGAGCAGAAATTTGTCATCAAGCTGTCGATTCCAATTCCCGTCTAAACGTAACTCCTCCGAACAGTCGGGTTATCGCTGTCGGAGAATGACGGGATTTGGTGCGTCGCTTGCAGGATAATCTGTAAGCCAACCATGGATAACCAGAGACAGAGCGGTTCGGATCTCGTGTATCTCGTTCTCGAGGAAACACTGCCGATGATCCACACCGCTCTCGTTTCCTATTACGGATTCTCAGATTCGGAAGCGGAGACGTTCAAAGACACTCTCGCGATCTGGTTTCATCGCGTCGGACGTCGGGCAAACGGACAGCTTCCATCGAGCTCCGATCTGCGAGAGCAATTGGCCTTCGTCGCGTGCAAGTACGCCCGCGCCTTGCAGCTCACCAAGGCCAATAGCGGACTACCCGTCGAAACCGGCTTCGCCGAGTCTCTTCAAACCTCGCCCGAAGAGGTCGCGTTCGCCTTGCTGAATCGAATGGAACTTGCGGGAAGCCCGTCATGAGCGGCGATCTGCTCCCGTTCCCGTTAGCTTCCACGGGGGTGTCTACCTCCGAGGCACGTGCTTTCGCCGACGAGTATTTCGCGTCGTCTCGCGAAAACCGGGAACGACGGATCGAAGAATTCCGTCTCGAAAACGCCGAAACGCTTCTCGCTCTCTGTCAGCTGCTGGACAAACGAGTCGAGTCTGGCCCTGCGGAGGTTCTCGAGGCTGCCGAGCTCGCCTATTCGTTTGTCTCCCACCTGCCAGCGGATCAAGGGAGTTTTCTATTCGACGAACGCGATTATTACCTCGGCGAGCTTGCGCTCGTCGCTGGATGCTGCTGCCGCGTCCTCTCCCTGCGTCAGAACTGTCGGGAGTGGTTGGACTACGCCGCCGGTTGGTTTCTTCTGACGGCGAATTCCGCGGGAGATTCCGCTCGGGTTTCCTACCAGAGACTCGCTCTCTATATGGAGGAGCGAAATCTTGTGGCGGTTCTCGAGATGGCGGGACCCATTCTGGAGTGCTTCAACCGAACCGGCGCCAGAGAGCTCGCGCTCAAGTGTCGCTATGTTCAAGCCGCGGCGATGAGGGAAGCGGGCCAGACTGAACGGGCACTGGAAGCTTTCGAGCAAGTCTGCGCCGATGCGCGCGAGCTGAAGAGCACGCGAGTTCTCGGGGCCGTTTTCGTGGCGTTGGGTCAGTTGTACTGCGAAATGGGAAAGAGTGACCAGTCCCTGAAGCTGGTCGCCGAGGCCGAACCGTTCTTGCGCGCGAGCGGCGACAAGGTCGCCCTTTCGAAACTTCACTGGGGAGTCGGACAGCTCCTTCAATCTCAATCGCGGATTCAGGATGCTCTTCAGGCGTACCGCGCGTCCCAGACGGAACTTCTGGAGCTGAAGATGCAGGGCGATGTGGCCGCGCTCCACCTCGTCATCGCGGACCTGCTTCTCGAGACCGGACAGGATCGGCAGGCGGAATGGGAGATTCGGGCCGCGCTTCCGATCATCGACGAGCTGAAGATGGTTCCGGAGGGGTTCGCGGCGATGTCCCTTCTTCGCGAGTCGCTCCGCCGGCGGACCATCGATCGCGGCGCGCTGCGGAAGGTGCACGGCTACTTCGAGGAGATCGGCTCCTAGCTCCCTGTTCGACCGGAGTCCGGCCTTCCCGTCAGCCCCGCCTCCTCCCGCGCGCCGAGCGACAGCGCGCTCCAGTCGTGATCTTCCCGTCCCCTGGCAATACCCGTGAGAAGCCGGTCGCGCACCAGGTTCGCGAGCGGCATCGGCGTCTTCGACATGGTCGCCGTCGCCAGGACCAGGCTCATGTCCTTCAGTCCGAGCGGCAGCGCGAAGCCGGCCGGAGTGAACCGTCCCTCCGCGATGGTCTTGCCGTAGTTCTGGTAGATCGGGCACGCGAAGAGCGTCTGGCCGAAGATCTCCGCCAGCGTCTTCGGATCGATCCCGTTTTTCTCGCCGAGGGTAAACGCCTCCGCCATCGCCTCCATCGCGGCGGCGATCAGAAAGTTCCCGCAGAGCTTGGCGACGTTCGCCGCGCCGGGATCGTCTCCGAGCTCGAAGAGTCCCTGGCTCACGGCGCGAAGAAGTGGAATGACCCGACGGCGGGCGGAAGCCGCTCCCGAGAGGCACACCCAGAGCTTTCCGGCCGCGGCCGCTTCCGGCCTTCCGAAGACGGGGGCGGCGACGTACACGCTTCCCTCCCCCGCGTGCCGCTCCGCCAACCGGCGGCTCGTTTCTGGAGAGACTGTGCTCAGGGAGAGGTGTACGCCGCCGGGCGCCAGGCGCTCCAGAAAACCGCGGCTCTCCACGACCTGTTCGAGCGCGCGGTCGTCAGAGAGCATCGTAAACACGACCCCGCCGGAAGAGCCCGTCTCCGCAGGGTCCCACGCTTCTCGCGCGCCGGCCGCGACGAGCGCCGCGGCCTTCCCGCGCGTCCGGTTCCAGACCGTCAGGGGATGCCCGGCCTGAAGCAGATTCCGCGCGATCGACTCTCCCATCCTGCCGAGCCCCACGAACCCGATGACTTCCTGATCTGTCATGTGCCCCGTCCCTCCTGCGTTTGAATCCCTCGCGCCCTCGCCGGACTAATTCCCGAAGACCATGATGCCCCGGCTGCTCTCGGTCAATCTCGCGGTGCCGGGAATGCTTCGGGCCCGGGGGCGCGACGTTCGCTCCGGGATCTTCAAGGAGCCTGCCGCCGGAAGGGTCGCGCTCCAACGCGAATCTCTCGAAGGCGACGTCCAGGTCGACCGGCGATACCACGGCGGGCCGGAGAAGGCCGTGTACGCGTACAGCTCCGAGCACAACGCCTACTGGTCCCGAGAGCTCGGCACGGACGGGCCCATGCCGCCCGGTTACTTCGGCGAAAATTTCACGACGGGGAATCTTCTCGAAGACGACGTCGCCGTGGGAGACGTCTTCCGCGTCGGGACGGCCCGCGTGCAGGTCACGACCCCCCGCACCCCCTGCTTCAAGCTGGGGCTCCGCGTCGGCTCCGCGCGGTTCCTGAAATCGTTCCTGGCCAGCGGACGGCTCGGCTTCTATTTCCGGGTCCTCCAGGAAGGCGACGTCGGCGCCGGCGATGCGATCGAAAGAATCGACCGCGTCTCGAACCCGTTGAAGATCTCCGAGCTCATCCGCCTGCTCTATTTCCATCCGGTCGAGGCTCCGTCTCTGGAGCGCGCGCTGAAGGCCGGCGGGCTCGGAGCCGGGCTCCGCAACCAGATCGAGGACCGCCTCGGCAACCTGCGAGCCCAGCTTTTCTAGGCCACCTCCCGCGATCTGGTTCGGGTTTTGCTCTGCATCGAGCCAGGAGGTTCCCATGGCCATCGTCGATCAGATCGGTAACATCTTGAACCAGTACACGGGCGATTCCACGCCCGACCGTGAACAGGCGCGCGCGCACTACGACGAGATCGCGAACGCCTACCCGCAGGACGAGCTCGCTTCCGTCATCGGGCCCGCCGTCGGACAGCTCGATACGCCGCATCTCGAGCGCAAGATCCAACAGAGCGCGGAGCAGATGACGCCTTCGCAGAGAGGCAGTTTCCTCGGCACGCTGCTCGGAGGGCTCGGCGCCTCCGGGGCGAGCCTGCCCGGCATCCTGGGAAGCCTCGGAGCGTCTCCGAACGTCGCGGCCGACCCGGCAACGGCAACGCCGCAGGACGTCGCGAAGGTCGCCACGTATGCGAAGGAGAACCAGCCCGATCTCTTTCACAAGGCGATGGGGTTCTACGCTCAGCACCCGACCCTCGTGAAAGTCCTCGGCACGATGGCGATCGCGTCCATCGCGAGGAATCTCTCGAGGAGCGGCCGCCGGCCCGGTCTCCTCTAGGACCGCGTCGAACAGGCCTCCGTCAGCTCTTTCGAGCGGGCCGGCCGCCCTTCCCGCGTGAGCCTCTCCCCTGCGGCAGCGCGCCTGTGCCCGGGCGGCTCTGGTCGCCTCGCGTCGTTACGGCCGGCGGAATGGTGGCGGCCTCTGTCGGCCCGGCCCCGCCTGGCCGATCGGGGGCGCTTCCTTCTTCGCGAGATTCTCCGCGCGCTCCGTGAGACTCTCCGCGGGGTCCGGCATCCTCCGGGGCGAAGGTGGGGAGGGACGCTCGCCCGTCGCGGCCGCGGCGCACCGGGGCGCCCCCGATCTGGCCCGTTTCTTGAAGTAAAGCCCCTTTCAATGGGAGAAAAGAGGGACTCGCCGCGCCGCCGATGTCGCCTCCTCGTCGACTTCGACACCACTTTGTCCCGGACGACGGGCTTTACGCACGACGTCTCGAAGAGCGGGATGTTCGTCCGCACCATCCGGATCCCGAAAGTCGGCAAGGTGCTCCGCGCGATTCTCTACGCTCCGGGAGGCGGTATGGTCCCCATCGAAGGAACAGTAGTCCGATCGTTCCGCGCCCCCGGCGCTCTGAGTACGCTCATCCCCTCGGGCTTCGTCCTCCGGGTCGCCCCGAAACACCCCCCCGAATACGACGAGATCGCCGCGCCGCGCTAGATGGCTGTCAGCTGCCAGCTGTCAGCTCTGACTCTCAACTTGACCCTCAACTTTTAACGCTCAACGCTCAACGCTCGACGCTCGACGCTCAGCTTTCTTCCCTCACGGATTTCCTCCAAAGAGGGCCATCCCCGCGGTGACCCCGCCCGCCAGAAGCGCCGGCCGTGGCGAGGGGACCGTCTCGAAGGCGAGGGCCGACATTCCAAGCCGCTGCGACCGCGCGCGGCCGGTCTCGAAGAATCGGAGAAGGGCGCCGCGGGCGGCGCGATCTTCCAGAGCCAGCAGCCCGTGAGCGCCGCCTTCGATGACGAGACGCGACCCGTTTCGGAACCCCGGAGCAACCTCCTCCGCGTTGGCTACCGGGGTGTCGCCATCGAGAGTGCCGCTGACGAAGAGCGCGGGCACGTCTGACACGACCGGGGAACGAAAATCCTCCGGCAGGGGGTCGATGCCCCAGGCGCGGCAGATCCGCTCTTCCGCGAGATCGGACGCGTCACCGAGGATCGCGCGTTCCCGCTCGGCCGCGATGCGAGCCGCCCGATCCCGCGACGCCCCCGAAGCACAGCGCATGGTGAAGACGGACGCCGGCGGGATAGGGCTCGAACGCCATGCAAGCGCGGCCGCCCCGAGCTCGCGAAAATCGCCGCCATCCATCGCGGCGGACACCGCCGGCAGCCGTGCGATCGTCTCGCGGGAAGAGAGGAGTCCGCGGGCGTACCACTCCAGATCGAATTTACCGACGGTAACCGATACGCGCCCCGCCTCCGGCGTCTCGAGATCGACCGTGACCGGATGCGAATCGAGGCGGTCGCGCACCCGCCGAACGAGTCCCTTCAGATCACGATGCGCGCCGCCAGCCTCGGCTCCCGGAGAACCAGGCGCCCGATCTCTTCGAGCTGGCGTTCGGCCGAGGAAGGGACCCGCCGAAGATGGTCCGGGCCCACGACCCCGATCAGGGCGGCGTTTTCGATTCGCGCCCCGTGCGCTCGGATCGCGGCGAGCGCCAGATGTGTGCCGTAGCTTCCCGCGAGGAGCCTCAGCCGGTCGGCGCCGAGGGCCTGCCTCAAGTTCTCCAGGTCCTCGGCGCTCTCCCGCGTGTTGTAAGCGGACAGGTCGACGCCTCGCGATCGCCAGTGCTCGGCGCAGGCCTTCGCTCCCGCTTCGAGACCCGCGAGCGCCCGCGGCCGGTCGAGCGGGACGTCCCGCGGAAAGTCGATCCGGCCCGGGCAATCCAGACGCGGCGCGGAGAGCCCGGTTCCCCTCTGATCCAGAACGATCACGTCCCCCAGAACCCGCAGCTCGAGCAGGAGCCTCAGGAGCGGCGTCTCGAGGTCCGCCGTTCCCGACCAGCCCGGCCCGCCCGCCAGCCACACGATCGGCGAGCCCGGCCGCCGCGCCGTGGTCGGAATCCGGACGAACGCGAGGGAGATCGTCCGCGGCGATCCGTTCGCGCGGTTCTCCGGAACGGTGAGACGACCGAGCTGGGCGCGGACGACGGGGACGCCCCATGCCGAAACGATGGAATAGGGCTCGAACGGAATGGTCGAGGCCGGCTTTCCGCCGGGAGCCTCGGGCGGCCCCTTGCCTTTCGCCGGAGCTGTCGAGAGAAAAACGACAGAGAAAAAGATTGCCAGGACGATCGGACGCATCGCGCACCTCCCTGGCCTCCGGCAAGAGGTACGGCGGATTTCGCCCGCGGTTTCGATCTATCGAGAAGGGTCCGCTGCGAGCGTTCTCCTCCCTTGAGACGCAGGTTTTGGATACCGTGCCGTTGTGTCCCGCGCCGCCGCGCCGAGGAGTCCCGGGATTCTGACCAGGATGCGCCACGAAGACGTCTGCTGTTCGGATCGCGGAGATCGGCGGTCCCATAGAATCCTCCGCCATGGCGACTCTTCATCCTTTTTTCGCGTTGCGCCCCTCGCCTCAGTCCGCCGCCCGCGTTTCGGCCGTCCCCTACGACGTCGTGAACACCGAAGAGGCGCGCCGGCTCGCCGACGGGAATCTCCTCTCGTTCCTCCACGTCTCCCGGCCCGAGATCGACCTCCCCGCGGATACCGACCCTCACGCCGATGCCGTCTACCGGAAGGCGGCGGAAAATTTCGAGGTCTTAAAACGCGACGCGCCGCTCGTCTCGGAGGGAGAGGCGTCCCTCTACGTCTACCGGCTGAGCGTGGGTGGCCACGAGCAGACCGGGATTGCGGGTTGCTGCTCGATGGACGAGTACGACTCGGATGTGATCCGCAAACATGAGCGTACCCGGCGCGACAAGGAAGACGACCGGACCCGCCACATGATCGCCCTCAAGGCCCAGACCGGGCCGGTTTTTCTGACGTACCGGGACGTGACCGCTGCGAACGCGCTCGTCGAGGAGGCGAAACGCGATTCGCCCCTGTATGACTTCCAGTCCGAGGATGGGGTCCGGCACACCGTGTGGCGCATGCGCCAGGACCCCGGCCGCGCTCTCGTCCAGGCGTTCGACGACGTTCCCCGTCTCTACATCGCCGACGGCCACCATCGGGCCGCGAGCGCGAGCCGCGCGCGAGCTCACTTCCGTTCGCTCAATCCCGCGGACCGGGCGGGGTTGAACGAGTTCGACTACTTCCTGACGGTTCTCTTCCCCGCGAGCCAGGTCCGGATCCTTCCCTACAACCGCATCGTCCGGGACTTGAACGGCCTGTCGGCGGAAGAGCTTCTCCAGAACGTCGCGAAGAAATATACGGTCGTCGAGAACGCGCCGGCCGACCCCGCGCGGCGAGGCGAATTCGCCATGTATCTCGCGGGGCGTTGGTACGGACTCGTGCCGCGCGAGACGGACAGAGAGACCCTCGACGCGACCGCGCTGCAGGAGGGGATCCTCTCTCCGATCCTCGGCATACGCGACATTCGCACCGACAAGCGGATCGATTTCGTGGGGGGCGGGCGGGGAACCGCCGAACTGGAGCGTCTCGTGGACTCGCGTGCCGCCGCGGCCGCCTTCTCGCTGTACCCCGTCTCACTCGATCAGCTCATGGCGGTCTCGGACGCCAACGAAATCATGCCGCCCAAATCGACGTGGTTCGAGCCCAAGCTCCGCGACGGGCTGCTGGTCCATCAGATCTGAGCGCCGGAAGGGGGAGGCTAGAATCGCCGCGATGAAGGTTCTGGTCGCGGACAAATTCGAGAAGTCCGGGCTCGACGGGCTCGCCGCCGGCGGGTCCGAGGTGCTCTACGAGCCGGACCTGAAGGACGACGCCCTGGCGGCCCGCCTCGCGGACTCGGGGGCGGAAATCCTGATCGTCCGATCGACGAAGGTGACGCGGCCGATGCTAGAGGCCGGGCGCCTCTCCCTCGTGATCCGCGCGGGCGCCGGCTACAACACCATCGACGTCGAGGCCGCCTCGGAGCGGGGCATCTACGTCGCCAACTGCCCCGGAAAGAACTCCGTCGCCGTCGCGGAGCTCGCGTTCGCTCTGATTCTCTCCCTCGATCGGAGAGTCACGGAGAACGCGGCGGATCTTCGCGCCCGGGTGTGGAACAAGAAGGAGTACAGCAAGGCGAAAGGCCTCTTCGGAAGAACCCTCGGGATCCTCGGGACGGGTGGGATCGGCCGCGAAATGATCCCGCGAGCACGCGCTTTCGGGATGCCGGTCGTCGCGTGGAGCCGCAGCCTGAACGAGGAAACCGCCCGCGCCTTAGGGGCGGACCGCGCCGCGGCGCCGATCGACGTCGCGAAGAGCGCCGACGTCGTGAGCGTTCATCTGGCCTTGAAGCCCGAGACGCGCGGCCTCGTCGGGGCGGACTTCTTCGAGGCGATGCGCCCCGGGGCGTTCTTCATCAACACGTCGCGGGCCGAGGTCGTGGACCAGCCCGCGCTCGAGCGCGCGATCCGGGAAAAGGGGATCCGCGCCGGTCTCGACGTCTTTGCCGGCGAGCCGACCGGCGGAACGGGAGACGTCGACGACCCGCTTTTCCAGCTGCCGGGCGTGATTGGAACCCATCACATCGGCGCGTCGACCGACCAGGCGCAGGAGGCCATTTCGGCGGAGACCGTGCGCATCGTCCGCGAGTACACCGCCACGGGCCGCGCCCCGAATGTCGTCAATCTCGCTCGTTCCTCCCCGGCAACGCACCTTCTCGTGGTCCGTCACTTCGACCGTGTCGGCGTTCTCGCCGCGGTCTTCGACGCGCTGAAGGAAGCGGGGATCAACGTGCAGGAGACGGAGAACATCGTTTTCGAAGGTGCCCGCGCGGCCGTGGCCCGCGTCCGGCTGGATCAGCCCGCTTCGGCCTCGGTTCTCGAGAGCATCCGCCGCAGTACGGCGGACATCATCGAGGTGGCACTGCTCGCCGTCTGAGAAGGAAGGGAAACATGACCTCGCGCATCTTCAATTTCGCGGCGGGCCCCGCGGTCCTTCCCG